>CAMTBF010000292.1 GCA_947068385.1 uncultured Lachnospiraceae bacterium | reverse complement strand
GTCATATAAGGCGGGAACAATTGTATCTAAGAATTCTCCGGCTTATTGGGATACTTCATCGGCCAGTTCGACAACCTCAAGGCCCTGGACGTCCTGCCCTACCACACCATGGGGGAGAAGAAATACGAGAGCCTGGGCATGGAATATAAGCTCAAGGGCGTCCCTGCCATGGATAAGGATAAGCTGCTGGACAAAAAGAAGGCCATCATCGATGGCATCAAAAAGAGACGATCATAAAGGAGGATACTTACTATGGCATATGTAATCAACGATAGCTGTGTGGCTTGCGGTGCCTGTGAGGCACAGTGCCCTGTAGGCGCTATCAGCATGGGGGACGGGAAATTCGAGATCGATCCCGACAAGTGCATCGACTGCGGTTCCTGCGCAGGCACATGCCCTACCGGCACTATCTCCGAGGGCTAAAGGGCCGCGGAGAGACCGAAAGGATCCATACCGCCCGGAGGGTTCCCATTCCGTCCGGGCGGACAGGCGCTTCTTCAGAAGAAGCGCCTTTTCTTTTTGCCCGCAGCCTGGGCCTCTTCTGCTTTCTGGGAATCGGCCCTCTCCTGGCCGTTCTCCGCCTTTGCCTTCTTCAGGTGGCGGCTCTTTTTGCGCAGCAGCTCGTCCATCCTCTTATAGTGCTCCTCGTCCCGCTCCGCCAGCATCCTGTCCCTGGCCTCCTCCCGCTCCTCCTGCATCCGGAACTGGTAGTCCAGCTCCTTCACCACGCTCTCCCGGATCTCCCGGGTCAGGTTCTGGTTGTTCTCCTGCAGGGTCTGGCGTATGAGCTGCTGGAGCAGCCATTGGAGCCTTCTGGACTTGTCCTCCCTGGACTCCTGCACGGCCTCCGGCGCCCTGCTCCTGTTCGGCACGATGTCGATGGCCAGCCCCCCTGCCTGCTCCGTCTCCTGCCCGTCCGTTTCCACGCCTCCCTCTATCCCACATTCTCCCGGGGCGTCCGGAGGCAGTACGTCCAGCTTTCCGTCCTTTAAAATCATCTTGATTGCCTTCAATTGCAGTCCCCTCTCTTTCATCCCTTTTATCTGCTTAAACCGCTCCACGTCCTCTTCCGTATAGTATCGATGCCCCAGCTCGTTGCGCTTGATCGGCAGATGCAGCTCCTCCTCCCAGTAGCGCAACACATGGCTCTCCACCCTTACCTCCTTTGCGGCATCCGAAATCAGCAAATAATCTCCCATAGCTTCTCCTCTCCATGCTTTGTGAGTCCTCTAAACGAAAAAAGAGGACGAGCTTGCCCGCTCATCCTCTTTTGTAGGTTTCTGTCTTCCTTTCATCCGTCCTCTTCTATCTGTCGCCCACCGGCCTGTGCTCCAGGTTCATGAACCTCTGGTACTCAGGCAGCCAGGCCAGCTCTATGGTGCCGATCGGGCCGTTCCTCTGCTTGGCGATGATGATCTCGGCGATTCCCTTCTTCTCCGAATCATGGTTATAATAATCGTCCCTGTAGATGAACATGACCACGTCCGCGTCCTGCTCGATCGCGCCGGATTCCCTCAGGTCCGACAGGATCGGCCTGTGGTCGGGCCGCTGCTCCACCGCCCGGGAGAGCTGGGAGAACGCGATGACCGGTACGTTCAGCTCTCTGGCCACCGCCTTCAGGGAGCGGGATATCTCCGATATCTCCTGCTGCCTGGACTCGGTCTTGCCGTTCCCCGTCATCAGCTGCAGGTAGTCGATCATGATGATGGACAGGTCATGCTCCAGCTTGTACTTCCGGCATTTGGAGCGCAGCTCCGCGATGCCGATGCCCGGCGTGTCGTCGATGATCAGGGAGGACTTCCCGATGACCCCCGCGCTCTCTATCAGCTTCTCCCACTCCTGGTCGTTCATCTGCCCCGTGCGCAGCTTCTGGGCGTCCACGCTGGATTCCATGGAGAGCATACGGTTCACCAGCTGCTCCTTGCTCATCTCCAGGCTGAAGATGGCCACGGTCAGCCCTTTCTTGAAGGCCGCGTGCCTGGCCAGGTTCAGCTCGAAGGCGGTCTTCCCCATGGAGGGGCGGGCCGCTATCAGCACCAGGTCGGAGGGCTGCATCCCCGCCGTGCGGTAGTCCAGATCCAGGAAGCCCGTGGGGATGCCGGTGACGTTCCCGTGGTTCTTGGCCGCCGCCTCTATCTTGTCCATGGCGTTCATGACCACCTGCCTGATCGGGACATAGGAATCCGTGGTACGCTTCTGCACCAGCTGGAACACACGCTTCTCCGTGTCCTCCAGTATGTATTCCAGGCTCTCCTTGCCCGCGTAGCAGGTGTTGGCGATGTCCTCGTTCAGGCGTATCAGCTTCCGCAGGATCGCCTTCTCCGCCACGATCTCGGCATAGGACTTGATATTGGCGGATATCAGCGGCGCGCTGAGGAGCTCCTTCACGAATTCCAGGCTGCTGACCTCCGGCGGCACGTCCTTGGAGCGCAGGCGCTCCTGCAGCGTCACCAGGTCTACCGGGCTTCCCGCATCGTTCAGCTCGCACATGGTGTCGAACAGGATGCCGTACTGTCTGTTGTAGAAATCCTCCCCGCTTATCAGCTCCGAGGCCTTGGCTATGTTCTCCCTGTCCAGGAGCATGGAGCCGATGACGGACTGCTCCGCCTCCATGTTGTGGGGCAATATCCTCTTGAGCACATTTTCTTCCATGACGTCACGCTTCTGTCACTTTTACGGCCAGCTTCCCCGTCACCTGGGGATGCAGCTTGATGGGCACCTCGTAGGAGCCAAAGCTCTTGATGCTCTCCGGCAGCTGGATCTTCTTCTTGTCGATCTCGATGCCATGCTGCTCCTGGCAGGCTGCGGCAATCTCCTTGGAGGACACGGAGCCGAAGGTCCTTCCGCCCTCTCCCCCCTTGATCTTCACCACGATCTGCTTGTCCTCCAGCTGCGCCGCCAGGGCCTTTGCCGCCTCCATCTGCTCCTGGGCGCGCTTGTCCTGGCTGGCCTTCTGGAGCTTCAGCTCGTTCATGTTCTTGGGCGTGGCCTCGATCCCTATCTTCCTGGGCAGGATGTAGTTCCTGGCAAATCCGTCGCTGGCCTCGATGACGTCGCCCTTCTTGCCCAGCTTTTTCTCGTCCTGTAATAATATGATCTTCATACTCTCATTCCTTTCCCGGTAAACTATATTTCCCCATTCTCCAGCATGCTGTCGATCGTCCGCTTCAGCGCCCCCATGGCCTCGATGATGCCCACGCCCTCCATCTGGCAGGCCGCCGCGTTCAGATGTCCGCCGCCGCCCATGCGCTCCATGATGATCTGCACATTGACCTCATCGATGGAGCGGGCGCTGATATGTATCTTCCCCTGGAAGTCCGTCAGTACGAAGCTGGCCTTGATGCCCTTGATGTTCAGCAGCTCGTTGGCCGCCTGCGCCCCGATGATCGTGGGATTGGGCAGGTCCTCCGCCGTACAGATGGAGATGGTAAAGCATTGCTTGTAGATCTCGGCCTGGCTCACCGCATCCGCCTTGGCCTTGTACCCCTGGGCGTCCTCCCGGAAGAGCTTCCGGACCCTGGTCACGTCCGCGCCGTTGCGGCGCAGGAACGCCGCCGCCTCAAAGGTGCGCACGCCGGCCTTTATCATGAAATTGTTGGTGTCTATCATGATGCCGGAGTACATGCAGTCGGCCTCCTCCGGGCGGATCCGGATATTGTCGTAGGTGTACTGCAGGATCTCCGACACCATCTCGCAGGAGGAGGAGGCGTATGGCTCCACATAGGAGAGCGTGGCGTTCTCGATGGTCTCCGTGCCCTGCCTGTGATGGTCCAGCACCACCACGGACTTGCAGTACCGCAGGAGGTCCGGGCACTCCGTGATGGAGGGCTTGTTCACGTCCACCACCACCAGGACGGTGTTGCTCCCGGCGGCTTCTATGGCCTGCTGGTTGCCGATGATCATGTCGCTCTCATACTCCGTGTTCCCCTTGAACAGCTCCACCATGGGCTCGATCGCCGGGACCTGGTCGTTCAGCACGATGTGGGCCTTGCGCCCCAGGGTCAGCGCGATCCTGTAGATGCCCACGGCGGCGCCGAAGCTGTCCGCGTCCGGCATCCTGTGGCCCATGACCAGCACCTGGTCCTTGCCCGTGATGATCTCACGGAGGGCATGGGCCTTCACGCGGGCCTTCACCCGGGTGTTCTTCTCCACCTGCTGGCTCTTGCCGCCATAGTAGGTGATGCTGTCCGGCGTCTTGATGACGGCCTGGTCGCCGCCCCGGCCCAGGGCCAGGTCGATGGCGTTGCGGGAGAATTCATAGTTCTGGGCGTAGGTCAGGCCGTCCAGCCCTACGCCGATGCTGATGGTCACTGCCATCTCGTTGCCGATGTTGACCGTCTTGACCTCCTCCAGCAGGTCGAAGCGGGACTCCTGGAGCTGGGCCACCGCCCGCTTGCGCATGATGGCCAGGTACTTGTCCTTCTCCAGCTTCTTGCAGATGCCGTCGAAGGAGGAGATGTATTTGTTCACCTTCCGGTCGATCAGCGCGATCAGAAGGGAGCGGCGCACCTCCTCCACGCCGTCCAGGGCCTCATCGTAATTGTCCAGGTAGATCATGCCCACGGCCAGGCTCTGGTCGTCCACCTCCTGCAGGGCGATGTGCAGGGCGGTCTCGTCGTAGAGATAGACCGCTATCAGGAATCCCTCGTACCCCTCCGCGTCTATCATGTCGCTGTGCTCCGCCATCTCCTGGAGGGAGATCTTCTTCAGTTTCACCACATATTCGTTTCCCTCATATTCCAGCTCATACTGGGCCTCGTCCACCTCATTGGCATCCGGCAGGCGGTCCTTGGTGATCGTGGGGAAAAGGGAGGTGATGGATTTCTTGTACCCCTTGGGCTGGTGGACGATGGACTCGAAGGCGATGTTCGTCCATATCACCTTCCCGTTGTCCTCCAGCAGGGCATAGGGCACGTCCAGGTCCCGCAGGAGCTTCTTCTGGATCTGCCCGTACTCCGTGGCGAAGCTGATCAGCTCGTTCATGATGAGCGGCCTGTTGCGGAAATACAGCGACAGGGTCACGGCAAAATAGCATATCAGATATCCTGTCAGGATGATGCCCGCCCGGATATCGATGGTGAATATGGCCACGTCCACGATGCACAAAAGCATGCCCA
>CAMTBF010000291.1 GCA_947068385.1 uncultured Lachnospiraceae bacterium | reverse complement strand
GAAGATCAAGACAGTGCCCATGTCCCATCTGGTACAGCTTGGTTCCATTGTGGACTTCAACGTGGACATGCTGGAGACTGTGTTCGAGAAGATAGGGACGCCTTATAAATATGAAGATTTCAAGGAGCGCCTTGGCCTGGCGAAGTACTGGCTGGAGAACTGCTCTCCGGAGAACGTGAACAGGCTCTGCCCGGTGCGGAACTGGCCTGTGTACGATACCTTCGACCAGAAGGAAAAGGATGCCGTGGAGATGCTCCACGCCTACCTTTCCGGCAACGACTACACGCTGGACGAGCTGAACAAGGAGCTCTACGAGATTCCCAAGCGGATATACGGCTATGAGGCGGAGAACCTGAAAGCCCTCCAGGGCACATTCTTCAAGAATGTGTACAGGCTGCTTTTAAATAAGGAAAAGGGCCCCAGGCTCTACCTGTTCCTGTACGCCATCGAGAAGGACAAGTTCCTGTCGCTGCTGGATTTCTCCACGCCAATGACGGAAGAGGAGGAGAAGGCGCTGACGGCTCCGGCGGAGGAGCCTGTGGAAGAGGAGCCTGCTGTGGAATACGGCGAGCCCGACGAGGTGGCGCCCATAGGGGAGGAAATCGACATCGAGGAATTCCGGAAGATTGACCTGCGGGTCTGCAAGGTGCTGAAGTGCGCCGAAATCCGCAAGTCCCACAGCTGCTACAAGCTGACCCTGTTCGACGGAATCAAGGAGAGGGTCATCGTGTCCAGCATCAAGCAGTACTACAAGCCGGAGCAGCTGATCGGCAAGAAGATCATCGTGGTGGCCAACCTCCAGCCTACCCGGTTCGTTGGGGTCAAGAGCGAGGGCATGCTGTTAGCCGGGACGAACAACGCCTGCGGCTGCCAGGTGGTGATCGTGGACGACATCGTGCCGGAGGGGACGAGGATCTGCTGATTCAAGTATTTGAAATCGTGGTGGAAGGGGCGTTTTCGGGCGCCCTTTCCCTATCTGTCCTGCATCTTGTCTGTCCTGCGTCCTGGCGGCGGCTCTTATAGCTATCTTTGAAATAATCTTTCAAATTTTTCCACAAAAAAATAAAATCTGTTGCCTAATACCAACCACATCGTTTATAATGGAACTATGATTACAGGGTTCGTGAAGCGGTTCCTGCAGCAGGGCTATGATTACAGGATTCGTGGAACATCCTGCGAAGCATTGCAATGCCATCATGTAGTAGAAAGGTGAGGTAGAAAGTATGATCGTACCAAAACATTTTGAGGACCTGAACGTGCTGCACGAGAACACCATGCCGGACAGGGCGTATTACATCCCTGCCGCGAAGCGCCATGAGGATCTGGTGGAGCACAGGGAGCAGTCGGAGCGCTTTGCCCTGTTGAACGGGGAATGGGACTTTTGTTACTATGACAGCGTATACGACTTAAAGGAGGAGTTCTACAGAGAGGACTGCGGGCTGAACCCGGACTGGAAGACCATCCCCGTGCCCAGCGTGTGGCAGATGCACGGATACGACAGGCATCAGTACACCAATGTGAACTATCCCTTCCCCCTGGACCCCCCTTATGTGCCCCATGAGAATCCCTGCGGCACCTACCGCCATCAGTTCACCTGGCACAGGGACACGGCCGCGCCCAAGACCTTCCTGAACTTCGAGGGCGTGGATTCCTGCTTCTATGTGTGGGTCAACGGACAGTATGTAGGCTACAGCCAGGTGTCCCACGCCACGGCCGAATTCGACGTCACTGCTCTTCTGAGAGAAGGAGAGAACCTGCTGGCCGTGCTGGTGCTGAAATGGTGCGACGGCAGCTACCTGGAGGATCAGGACAAGTTCCGCATGAGCGGCATCTTCCGGGACGTGTATCTGCTGAGCCGCCCGGAGCAGTGCGTCTATGATTATTTCCTGAAGACCAGGCTGGACAGGGAGGCCGGGAAGGCCCAGGTGGACATCGACTTCTCCTATCTGGACAGGGAAATCCCGGTGCGGGTGACCATAGAGGACGCGGACGGAAAAGTCCTGGCCCAGACAGAAGGGGCAGGCCATGTGACCCTGCCCATGGAGGGAATCAGGCTCTGGAGCGCTGAGACCCCCTATCTCTACACCGTGGTCATGGAGACGGAGGGAGAGGTCATCACCGAGGAGATGGGCCTGCGCGAGGTGGAGATCAAGGACGGCGTGCTGTACTTCAACGGACAGAACATCAAGCTCCACGGCGTGAACCGCCACGATAGCGACCCCGTCACCGGCTTCACCATCAGCCTGGCCCAGATGCACAGGGACATGACGCTGATGAAGGAGCACAATGCCAACGGCATCCGCACCAGCCACTATCCCAACGCGCCCCAGTTCTACCAGCTCTGCGACAGGTACGGCTTCTACGTGATGGACGAGGCGGACAACGAGAGCCACGGGGCGGAGTGCGCCTACGGGCAGGAATATTTTGACAGCAACAAGTGGATTGCCGACAACCCTGACTTCATCCAGTCCACCGTGGACAGGACCAAGAAGTGCGTCATGCGGGACAAGAACAGGCCCTGCGTCTTCGCCTGGTCCATGGGCAACGAGGGAGCCTACGGCTGCACCTTCGAGGAGGCCCTGAAGTGGACCAAGTCCTATGACGACACCCGTGTCACCCATTATGAGAACGCCTACCATGTGCCGGAGGGCAGGGTGACGGATTATTCCAACCTGGACATCCACAGCCGGATGTATACCGCGCCGGACAGGATAAGGGAATATTTCGACAAGGCCGAGGAGAAGGACAGCGACCACAATTACGCCGCAGCGTCAAAGCGTCCCTTCTTCCAGTGCGAATACTGCCACGCCATGGGCAACGGCCCGGGGAACCTGGAGGACTATTTCCAGGTATTCCAATCCTATGACGGCGCCTGCGGCGGCATGGTCTGGGAGTGGTGCGACCACGCCATCTACAAGGGGCGCACCATAGAGGGCAAGGAGATATACTACTATGGCGGAGACCACGGCGAATATCCCCATGACAGCAATTTCTGCATGGACGGCCTGGTGTACCCCGACCGCAGGCCCCACACGGGACTGAAGGAGCACTGGAACGTGTTCCGCCCTGCCAGGGTGGCGGAGTTCGACGCCGCCACGGGACGGGCGAGGATACATAATTACATGGACTTCCTGAACCTGAAGGATTACTGCACCCTGCGCTGGGAGGTCAGCTGCGACGGCCAGGCCAAGGCCTGTGGAACCGTGGAGGACGGGGCCCTTCTGGACATCGCGCCCCACGGCGAGGGGGAGATAAAGCTGGACATCCCCGCCGTGACGGAGCCCGGGAAGAAGTACCTGAAGGTGACCTGGATCCTGAAAGAGGACAATGGCGTGCTGAAGGCAGGCCGGGAGATGGGCTTCGACGAGGTGGAGCTGGACGCGGCGGATCAGTGCGTCCCCGCCAGGAAGCTTCTGGACATGCCCATGGAGAGCCAGGGCGGCGGGCTTACGGTGCAGGAGGACGACCATTATGTGACAGTGGCGTCAGAAAAGTTCTGCTATACCTACGACAAATTCACAGGGCTGTTCTCCAGGATGGTGCATGCCAACCAGAACCTGCTGGAGCATCCCATGGAGTACAATATCTGGCGGGCCCCCACGGACAATGACCGGAACATCCGCAATGTCTGGGAGAGCTGCCACTATGACCGCCCTGCCACAAGGACCTACGGCACCTCCTGCGAAAGCAAGGAGAAGGACGGAAAGCAGTATGTGGAGATCGGCAGCCAGGTCTCCCTTGCCTCCGCCTACAGGCAGAGAATCGTGGACATCCATGCCGCATGGCGCGTATGGGAGGACGGCAGCGTGGACGTAAGGCTGGACGTGAAGAAGAACCCCGACCTTCCCAGGCTTCCCAGGTTCGGCGTCCGCATGATGCTGCCCCAGGACATGCGGCAGGTGGAATACTACGGGTTAGGGCCCATGGAGAGTTACACGGACAAGCGCCGGGCCTCCTACCACGGCAGGTTTGAGGAGACCGTGGATTCCCTGTTCGAGGACTACATCCGTCCCCAGGAGAACGGAAGCCACTGGGACGTGAGCTTCGTGGAGCTGTCCAGGGAGGACGTGAAGCTCTCCGTGGCCGCCGAGAAGCCCTTCTCCTTCAACGCCTCCCGCTATACCCAGGAGGAGCTGACGAAAAAGGCCCATAATTTCGAGCTTGTCCCCAGCGGCCATACCGTGCTGTGCATCGACTACACCCAGGACGGCATCGGCTCCAACAGCTGCGGCCCGGAGCCTGAGAAGCAGTACCAGTTCCTGGAGGAGGAGTTCACATTTGCCTTCGGCATCCGCGTGGAGTAAGGACAGGCTCCCGGGGCTGGCGATGGACGTATAGCCGGCACTGTGGGAGGAAAGCGTTGCCGTAAATGAAAACCGTAAATAGAAAGAGACCTGCGGCTTTTGGCTGCAGGCCTCTTTTGCGGTTTTGAGCAGATTGAGGGCACAGATCCAAGGCACAGATCCAAGGCACAGATTAGGGCAGATCGCTAAAGATTCACCCTAGCCACGGACTTCCTGCTGATAAGCTCCACATCCAGCACGATATTCTGGGTGGGAAGGGTATTGTCCAGGAGCCGTTGGAACAGGAGGTCAAGGGCGTACTGCGCCTTTTGGCATACATCCTGGGCAATGGTGGTAAGCGGCGGATCCACGTACTGGCACAAAGGGAAATCGTCGAACCCGATGATGGAGTAATCCTCCGGAATCCGATGCCCCTTCTCCTTCAGGTAGGTCATGACAAAAGCCGCGCTTTCGTCAATGGGGACGAAAACGGCAGTCACAGGATCCGCAAGGGCGCACAGGTCTTCCACCCCCTGCCGCAGGTCAAGGGTGTCGAAAATATGGCTTTCCGGCAGGGAGAATCCCGCGGCCTCCAAAGTATCCGCAAATCCCGCAAGGCGCTGCTGGTTCACCTGGCTCTCCTGGATGCAGGAACAGAGAAAGGCGAACTCCCTGTGCCCATACTCTATGAAATGCCTGGCGGCAAGCACGCCCCCCTTATAATCGTCAAGCCCCACATTGATCACCTGGCGGACGCTGCTGTAGCTGTCCGTGAAGATCAGCGGGATGTCATTGTCCTTCTGTATCTGCTTGATATTCTCGTCAAAGGTTCCCAGGAATACCGCCCCTT
>CAMTBF010000290.1 GCA_947068385.1 uncultured Lachnospiraceae bacterium | reverse complement strand
AAATCTTGGATCTGCGGCTTTCCCTGCCTCCTGCGGATAACAGGACTTGAACCTGCACGTCTGGTGACACCAGAACCTAAATCTGGCGCGTCTGCCAATTCCGCCATATCCGCTGACCGCTGCCGCAGGCGGAAACCTTCCGCAGCAGCTATACCGATTATACATACTATCCGGGCCTCTTGTCAAGCCGCCGCCTGCATCTCATGCGAATTTTTTGGCACTTTTTTGGCACTTTTGGGTCGGCAGTGCTATTTGGACGCCTATAGGACATCCCCTCCGGGATGCTTTTCCCCGATATGCCGGATGATCCGGTTATTGATCCGCACCAGGAAAAAGGTGCTCATCCCCACGCTCACCAGCTCGGCGATGGGGAAGGCCCACCATATCAGGTTCACGTTCCCGCTTAAGGAGAACAGCCACGCCACCGGCAGCAGCACGCATAGCTGCCTTGCGATGGAGACGCACATGCTGTACACGCCGTTCCCCAGGGCCTGGAACACGCTCCCCACCACGATGCAGTACCCGGCGAAGACAAAGCTTAAGCAAATCGTCCGCAGGGCCGGAATCCCTATCACCAGGAGATCCGCGGAGGCCGCGTCCGCATCGAACATGCCAATCAGCTGCCCGGGGAACAGCTCCATGACGGCCAGCCCCAGCAGCATGATGCACACGGCGTAGGCGATGCTGCTCTTCATAGCCTTCACCACCCGCTCCCGCTTCCCCGCGCCGAGGTTATAGGCGATGATGGGCACCAGCCCATTGTTCAGGCCGAACACTGGCATGAAGATGAAGCTCTGGAGCTTGAAATAGATGCCGAACACCGTCTGGGCCACGCCGTAGGCCTCCAGAATCAGGTTCATGCCATAGGTCATCACGGAGCCGATGGCCTGCATGACGATAGAGGGAACGCCCACCCTATAGATATTCCCAATCAGGCCCATGTCGGGCTTAAATCCGCGAAAGGATATGTGCAGCTCCTTATTGTATTTCAGATTGAATACGATGGCCAGCGCCGCTGCCACCATCTGCCCGATGACCGTCGCCGCCGCTGCCCCTGCCACGCCCATGGCCGGGAAGCCCAGCAGGCCGAATATCAGAATCGGATCCAGGATCAGGTTCGTGACCGCCCCCGCCCCCTGGGTGATCATGGCATAGATTGTCTTGCCCGTGGACTGGAGCAGCCGCTCGAAGGCCATCTGCATGAAGATGCCGACGCTGGCCGTGCAGCAGATGGTCAGGTATACCGTCCCGTAGTCCCGCACCTCCTGAATGGATGTCTGACTGGCGAAAAAGGGGCGGCTCACGAAGATGCCGATCAGGGCGAACGCCAGGAAGCTCACGAATTCGATGAAGACACCATTGGCGGCGATCCGGTTTGCTTTCCCGAACTCCCCCTCCCCCAGCGTCCTGGACAGGAAGGAGTTGATTCCCACCGCAGTGCCCACGCCCACGGCGATCATCAGGCTCTGGATGGGAAAGGCCAGCGACACCGCCCGCAGGGCGTATTCATTGACCCGGGACACGAAGATGCTGTCCACGATGTTGTAGAGCGCCTGCACCAGCATGGAAATCATCATGGGCAGTGACATGGACAGCAGGAGCCTGTCCACGGGCATGACGCCCATCTTGTTCTCTGTCTGTGCATTCTGTTCTTTCTGCATAGGTATGTCCTCTCTTTCCTCTGGGATGGCATTTGGGATGGCAAACGGTTCCCCGTAAAATCCTGTGGGATGGAATGTGAGCTGCAAAATGAGTCTGACAGCTATTATACCCCTCCGCGCCGCGGTTTTCAAGCACAACTTTCCCTTTCCGGAGCTTTGCCTGGAATCCGCAGAAGAAATCGCCGAAAAAAATTTGACGAGTATGAGATAAAACTGTTGACAAACGAAAGAATATACGTTAAAATATGGTTCGTTGGCTTGATTGTGGCAGCCGACATGTGTCCGTAGCTCAGCTGGATAGAGCAACGGCCTTCTAAGCCGTGGGTCGGGGGTTCGAATCCCTTCGAGCACGTTTATATGGTGGGTATAGCGCAGTTGGTTAGCGCGCCAGATTGTGGCTCTGGAGGCCAAGGGTTCGAATCCCTTTATCCACCCTTTTACAGCAGGATATCGTTCACCGCAAGCGGGCTTTGGCTTTTTCGCAGATGTATCGCGGCGGCGCGCTTGGTGTCAAATCTAGGGCTATCGCCAAGCGGTAAGGCACAGCACTTTGACTGCTGCAGACGCTGGTTCGAATCCAGCTAGCCCTGTTGGAGGGGATATCCCCTTTTTTCTGAATATGGGACATTAGCTCAGGTGGTAGAGCACTTGACTTTTAATCAAGTTGTCTGGGGTTCGAATCCCCAATGTCTCACGAGAAAGCGCAATCCCCGGAGGGCCGAGCCCCCGGGGATTTTCTTTGCGATATGCCTGGAAGCCGCATGGAATCGGCCTTACATATGTTTCTACATAATTTACGCTTAAATATTGATATTATGTAAATTACGTAATATAATAGAATCATGGAGGAGGTAGCCAAGTGAAGCGCAGGGACTTAATAAAACAGTTGGAAAATGCCGGATATAGAGCAGACCGTGACGATGGCGGGCATACTGTTTACGAGAAAGACGGTAGCCGTCCGGTGCAAGTCCCAAGGCACCGGGAAATAAACGAGAACACCGCAAACTCCATACTCAAGGTGGCAGGGCTAAGATAAAATCCTGCTTCCATACCATAATAAAGGAGGTCATAGATTATGGCAGAATATGTGTATCCAGCTGTCTTCCATCCGAATGAGGACGGTTCTTTTACCATCACTTATCCCGATTTACCGGGCTGCATCAGCGAGGGCAAATCCCTGGGGAACGCCATGTATATGGCGCAGTCGGCGTTGACCCGATGGATCGAGTATCTCACGGACAAGAAACAGGATGTCCCACTGGCAAGCGGCCTTGGCAGCTTAGAGACCGAACCGGGCGAATTCGTCAATCTGATACGGGCCGACATCAAGGATGGCCGTGCAGTAAAGCGCACTGTCAGCATACCGAAGTGGATGGATGACAAAGTGGCCGAATCCGGCCTGAGCCTGTCCCGTGTGCTGCAGGATGCCCTGAAAGAGCGGCTGCACGTCGGGTAGTCAGAAAGGGCCCTCCATCGCCTCATCCTTCAGCGGAGACGCCCGCCGCTACAGACGACGCGTCCACCACCGCCGGCCCGTCTCCGGGGGCCTCCGCGTTCTCTGCGGCCTCCCTGGGGTCGGGGTATTGCTTTTCCTCCTCGTCCCCCCAGAGGGATTTGTGCTTCTCCCGCTTCTGGCGGCGCACCATGGCACCTACGCTCTTGGCCGTCTGGTACATTTCCTCGCTGTATTCCATCAGCTTCTTCTCATCGGAGGCAGGCACGATGTCGCCGTGCATGATGCGGCGGGCCACCTCCATGATCTTCGCCATGTCCTCGGCGTACTCCTCCGAGGCATCGGCCTGCTGGTCTGCCACTGCGGCGTTCCAGTAGGCGCAGTAGGTTTCCGTCAGCCTGCTCAGGTAGTCCTGATATTCGTCCTGCTTCTCGTCCAGGGCCTGCAGGGTCAGCTCCAGGGTGGCTGCCTCCTGGGCGCACTGTTCCTTCTCCTCCGGCCGGATTTCCATCCGCTTGCGGAGATTCTGCAGCTGTTTCGATACGTTGTTCTTCTCCTTCTGGTATGCCCTGACCTGCTCCCTGTAGAGATCCTGCGCTTCCCCTATCTTCATAACGACCCCCGCCTCTCCCGATGATGTCGCCTTACCGCCATCCTGATCCACCGACCTTTTTAGCCGCGTCACGCCATCCTCTTTGTTCATCAGCCTTTCAGCCACATCGCACCGCCATCCATGGATGGCCTTTCTTCCATGGAATGCCTCTCTTCCATTATATCGTCCTGCTTCCGTAAAAAAGTAAGGCTTCCGGCTGCCGGAAACCTTCGCTTGTGGCACCTTTTACGTCCTTTTTACGGCTCCTGCGCCTCCAGATATCTCCGCAGAAGAGGGGTATCCTGCAGCTGGGCTCCCCGGAAACTTCCATAGAATCTGTCCGCTTCCTCGTTCCGCGCCCGAATCAGGTAATACTGGTCTATGCCATTTTTTGCACAGTCTTTTTCCAGCTCCGCGAAAAGCATCTGCGCAATCCCCCTGTGCCTGTAAGCCCTCAGGACATAGACCCAGTCCACATAGGCCATCCTGTAGCCATCCTGCATACAGCCATAGAAATGGTATTCTATGCGTCCTACTACATTTCCGTCTTCCCTTGCCAGGATGGAAGTCGTCCTGGCGTAAAAAGGATCCGAAATCCTGTCCCTTATTCCCTGCTCGTCCACATTTTCCGCCGTCATCTTATCGGGCTCTTCCCCCATGGCAGTCTTCAGGTACGCAATATACTCTTCCACATTACTTTGATTCAATCGTTCAAACGTCATGCTCTTCCTCCCGCTTCCATGCCCGTGGCCGCATTTTCAGGCATTCCCCAGCAGTCCCCAATCTCAATCACAGAAAGCTCCCTGCCACCTCCAGCTCATGCCTGTTCATCTCCTCGCCGTCCTCCGCACACCAGATGTTCGCCAGAACCGCCTCCATGAAATAAAGCTTCCCGATGTCCCCCTCCGGATAGCTTGTCTGTGCGCCAAGCAGCCGGATAACCTCCCGAATATGCTCTCTGTCCGGGCAGGCATGGTCGGTATCCAGCTCATTGAGGATGAACCTGGGCAAGTCCAGGATGGCAGGGCCGATGACCCCTTTCGGATCGATCATGGCATAGCTTCCGTCGGTCCTGGCCAGAATATTGTCATGGTGCAGGTCGCCGTGAAGAAGCAGCCTGTCCGGGTATTTCTCAAACATTTCCGCACAGATTCCCCGCGCCCGGACTGCCGCATTCTGAAGCTCCTCCGCCACATCATTCCGGGTACAATATTCGCAAATCCCCTCCAGCCAGTCCAGGTAAGTCTCACCTTCCTGAGCAGGTCTGTCTGCCCCCAGGCAAGCCTCGCCTTCCTGGGAAACTCTATCCACCTCAGGCGAAAAATGTATTCCACGGAATATCCCGGTGAATACCTGAATCCGCTTTTCCAGGGAAGCCTCCCTGCGCAGCACTGTCCCCGGAATGATGCGTTCCTCCAGGAGAAGCCCGGCGCTCTCGTCATAGGCATACAC
>CAMTBF010000289.1 GCA_947068385.1 uncultured Lachnospiraceae bacterium | reverse complement strand
GACAGCTCAGAAATTGTACAAAAAAGGAAAGATTCATGGCATCATAGGGCGCAACGGATCCGGGAAGACGGTTTTCATGAAATGCATCCTGGGATTCTTAAAGCCCTCTTCAGGAAGCGTCCGGGTCTTTGAAAAGACCATCGGAAAAGATGTGGATTTTGCTCCCGATACCGGCATGATGATCGAGACGCCCGGCTTCATCACCACGGAAAGCGGCAGCAACAATCTGAAATGGCTTTTGCGCTTAAGGGACAGAAAAGACGTGGACGTCTGCTCTCACATGAATATGGTGGGCCTTGACGGAAAATCAAAAAAGCATGTGGGAAAATATTCCCTGGGAATGAGGCAGCGGCTGGGCATCGCACAGGCCATCATGGAGAATCCCAGGCTCCTGGTTCTGGATGAGCCCATGAACGGGCTGGACAACAGAGGGGTGGAAGACATGCGCCGGTTATTTGCCACATTGAAGGGACAGGGCGTGACGATCCTGCTTTCTTCCCACAATCCCCTGGACATCTCCACGTTATGCGATACGGTATGTGAAATGGACAGGGGGGAGATCCTATCCCTTTGCGCCGGGAAACTTTTGAAAAAACCAGCCCCGGAATATTGATTTTATGCAATAAAGAAAGTATAATGTCATAAGTCGGTGGAAACATAGGAGCAGACATGGAGCAGTTATGGAACAAAAGACCGGGAACCAGCGTTATTGCAGAAAGTGCCTCACCAGGGACATGATAGGGAAGGAAGAATATTTCCGCTCCCTGCGGGAGTACAGCGCCAACCTGGATCCGGACATCAAAGCGGACGAGGCGCTGTACGAGGAAAGGCTGGCGGTCTGCAAGGAGTGCGACCTTCTGCTGGAGGGGATGTGCCGCATCTGCGGCTGCTATGTGGAGCTTCGGGCGGTGGTGGCGAAGAACATCTGCCCCAGAAAGAAATGGTAGGAACATGACGAAAAGAGAATTTTTAGAGTCGCTGCGCCTGGCGCTTGGCGGCAGGGTGACCTCCGCCCAGCTTACGGAGAACCTGGAATACTACGAGGATTACATCAATACCGAGACCCGGAAAGGAAGGGACGAGGGGGAGGTGCTCTCGGAGCTGGGGGATCCGCGGCTCATCGCCCGGACCATCGTGGAGACCGGAGGCGGCAGTGGACGGTCGGCCGGGTATAGCGGCAGCGGTTCCAGGCATGGCAGCGGTCAGGCCGGGCAGTACGCGGAGTATGGGGAAGGCAGCGGCCAGGCCGGGCAGTATGCCGAATACGGGGAGGACAGCGGTTGGTCCGGCCGGGAGGCGGACGGGGGATACCAGCCCCAGGGGCCCCTGGGCCGGGGCAGGGTCAGCCTGCTTGCCAGGGTTCCCCTCTGGGCGTGGCTGATCCTGGCGCTGCTGGTGGTGGTATTGATCCTGAGCGCCATATTCTCCGTGATCACGGCCCTTTTGCCCATATTGCTGCCCATTTTGGGCGTGCTTTTCCTGGTAAAGGTGTTCCGGGACTGGCTGAATTAAAAAATTAGGATTTGCATGCATATTTTTTCAGAAATCCTCTCATACTACTGCTGTAACTGAAAATACGGAACCGCCTGAGACTTACGCTTCCCCGGAACCGCGCGACCCACGTTTCCAGGAATTGTAGGAGAGAAGCGGATTCCGGCAGAAACGTCGCAGGAAAGCGGCAGGATGTGAGGAAAGAAATGGACAACAATAAGTACAACAACGCCAACAATTCTGAGAACTGCAAGAACAGCCAGAACCAGAATCAGAACAACAACCAGAACAAGAACCAGAACAACAATCAGAGCAAGAACCAGAACAACAACCAGAGCAAGAACCAGAACAGCCAGGACAACAACTACTAAGTCCTGCCTGGCGGCAGGGGCGCTGCACTGCATGGTACAGTGCCCCTATTTACATAGAAGAGCGGCATGGAAAAGCAGCGGATAGGAAAGTACGGCGTATCGGGATGGAGGCCGCGCAGCCGCGGGACGAGGGGAGACATGCGGAAATTTGAATTGATAGTTCCCTGCCACTTTGGCATGGAAGCGGTGCTGAAACGGGAAATCGACGACCTGGGATATGATATCTCGGAGGTGGTGGACGGCAGGGTGACCTTTCTGGGAGACGAGGAGGCCCTGTGCCGGGCCAACATCTTCCTGCGGAGCGCGGAGCGGGTGCTGATTAAAATCGGCAGCTTCCACGCGGAGAGCTTCGAGGAGCTGTTCGAGGGGACGAAGGCCCTCCCCTGGGAGGAGTACATACCGGAGGACGGGAGGTTCTGGGTGGCCAAGGCGGCCAGCGTGAAGTCGAAGCTGTTCAGCCCTTCGGACATCCAGTCTGTCATGAAGAAGGCAATGGTAGAGCGCCTGAAGGGGGTCTATCATGTAAGCTGGTTCCAGGAGGACGGCGCGGAGTTTCCCCTCCGGGTCTTCCTGATGAAGGATCAGGTCACGGTGGGGCTGGACAGCACGGGGGTGTCCCTGCACAAGAGGGGGTACCGCAAGCTCGTGGCCCAGGCCCCCATCGCGGAGAACCTGGCGGCGGCCATGATCATGCTGACTCCTTGGAACGGGGAGCGGATCCTGGTGGATCCTTTCTGCGGCAGCGGCACCATCCCCATCGAGGCGGCTATGATGGCGGCCAATATCGCGCCGGGGATGAATCGGGACTTCACGGCGGAGGACTGGCCATATGTGGTCAGCAAGGGTCTGTGGCAGGACGCCCAGGAGGAGGCCGAGGAGCTGGTGAACCTGGAGATAGAGACGGACATACAGGGGTACGACATGGACGACCACATGGTGGAGATCGCCAGGGAGAACGCGAAGCGGGCGGGGGTGGAGAAGCTGATCCACTTCCAGCGGCGGGACGTGGCCCAGCTGAGCCACCCGAAGAAGTACGGCTTTATCATCACAAATCCGCCCTATGGGGAGCGGCTCCGCGACAAGGAGGAGATGCCCGGGCTGTACCGGACTATCGGGGAGCGGTTCCGGCTGCTGGATACCTGGAGCATGTACCTGATATCCGCCTACGAGGGCGCGGAGCGGGACATCGGGCGCAAGGCGGACAGGAACCGCAAGATTTACAACGGCATGATGAAGGCCTACTATTATCAGTTCCTGGGGCCTAAGCCGCCCAAGTGCTTTTTATGATATCCTTGGGGCAGGGCGTTTCGGGGGAAGAGAAAATAAGATAAGAGGATGATATGGGACGATTGATATTTGCCACGGGAAACGAGGGGAAGATGCGGGAGATCAGGGAGATTCTCGCTGATACATACCCGGAGATCCTGTCCATGAAGGAGGCAGGGATCCGGACGGAGATAGTGGAGGACGGAAGCACCTACGAGGAGAACGCCCTGATCAAGGCCAGAGCGGTGGCAGCGGCATCGGGAGAGCTGGTGCTGGCCGACGACTCCGGGCTGGAGATCGACTGCCTGGGAAAGGAGCCAGGGATCCATTCCGCCAGGTATCTGGGGGAGGACACCTCCTACCGGGTCAAGAACGCGGATTTGATCGGGCGGCTGGAGGGCGTGCCGGAGGAGGAGCGCACCGCCAGGTTCGTCTGCGCCATTGCGGCGGTGCTGCCGGACGGCCGGGAGCTGACGGTGCGGGCCGCCATAGAGGGCCGGATCGGCTATGAGGAGAAGGGGGAGAACGGCTTCGGGTACGACCCCATCTTCTATGTGCCGGAGCTGGGGAGGACCACGGCGGAGCTGACGGAGGAGGAGAAGAACCTGGTGAGCCACAGGGGCAAGGCGCTGCGGCTGATGAAGGAGGAGCTGGCGAAGCTATGAAGGTGCTGATAGTCAGTGATACCCACAGGAAGAACGAAAATTATTTCAAGGCCCTGGAGCTTGTGGAGCCGGATCTGGTAATCCACTGCGGGGACGCGGAGGGGGCCGAGTACGTCCTGACCAACGCGGCGGCCTGCCCGGTGCAGATCGTGCTGGGGAACAACGATTTCTTCTCCTACCTGCCCAGGGAGCTGGAACTGGAGCTGGGCTCCTTTCGGGTATGGGTGACCCACGGGCATAACTACTATGTGTCCATGGGCAGCGAGGTCATCAAGAGGGAGGCCAGGGCCAGGGGCTTCGACATCGTGATGTACGGGCACACCCACAAGCCGTCGGTGGACAGACAGGGCGGCGTCATAGCCGTGAACCCCGGGAGCCTGTCCTACCCCAGGCAGGAGGGGCGGCGGCCGTCCTATGTGGTCATGGAGGTGGAGGGGGAAAGGGCGGATTTTGCCATCGAATATCTGTAAATCCCTTGACAGGGAAGGCTGTTTTGGGATATAATGGGCACGTTGCAGGTGTTGCGCCGCGGGATGCGGGGCGGAGGCCTGCGGCATCTCGGGGTGTGGCTCAGCTTGGCTAGAGCGCCTGGTTTGGGACCAGGAGGTCGCAGGTTCGAATCCTGTCACCCCGATTGATTTATGATAGCCAGCTTGTGGAGGGGATATCTTCGGATATTCCCTCTTTAATGTTGCTGACAAAAATTTCATGGGAATTTGATAATAGAATCATAGGGCAGATTCTATTATCAAAATTCTATTGTAAACAGGAGAAGCTTTTTGTATAATGAAAGTAAGCTATGGAAAAAGAAGACTTGAATAAGAGGCACTTTATCAAAGGAAGGAGTTGATGATTATGCCCACAAGCGAAATCCGGGAATTGACAAACCATTTTGTCGAACAGCTTCTACCTGTCCGAATCTATTTATTTGGTTCTTTTGCAGACAGCACCTATACAGAGGAAAGCGATTTTGATTTTTACATCATCGTACACGATGCCGTATCTGATATCCCCGCAGAAACCACAAAAGCATATAAATCAATCCGCAAAGTGAAGCAGCGCCCTGTGGATATTGTTGTAGGAACCGTAAGCCGTTTTGAAGCCAGAAAAGAGATTCCCTCTATAGAGAACGAGGTGTACAGAAAAGGGGTGCTTTTGTATGACGCAGGGGATTGCGAAGCAGCATGAAAATAAAATGAAGCTGTAACAGAGATTGGAAGGAGGTTGTCCATGGAGGTTCTTATCTTTCCAACGGAGGAACAAGAGCCAGAAAAGGCGAATATTGCATCGGTAGTACAGTCATTGATTGGAGCAATTCCTGCTACGGATTTGTCATTGGCGGAATCCAGGAGGAGCTTCTCGATGTGGAATTGCGGAAGGTAGGCCTTCAT
>CAMTBF010000288.1 GCA_947068385.1 uncultured Lachnospiraceae bacterium | reverse complement strand
AAAGCTCTTGCAGGCTGCAGGAAAGAAGCAGCCATTTACCGGCGTAATTATTGATGAGGGCCAGGATTTCAGCGATAATGCATATCGGCTGATTCGCGCACTAGCAGGGGAAGAACATCCCAATGATATCTTTATCGTAGGGGATGCTCATCAGCGAATCTATCGAAACCATCCTACATTGTCCAAATGTGGCATCAATGTGCGTGGTCGCAGTAGCATTTTGAGAATCAATTACCGGACTACGGAGGAAATTCGGAAATCTGCTTTTGGGCTGCTAAAAGGAATTTCTTTTGATGATTTGGACGAAGCTGTTGATTTTGGAGATAAATGTCAATCCCTTACCCATGGCGAGAGGCCTGTTATCAGAAGCTTCCATAACGCAGGCAATGAGTTTGATTTTCTGCTGGAAGAGATTGGAAGGCTGGAAGAGAACGGTATTGCCCTTACTGATATATGCGTGGTTGCGCGGACGAAGAAATTGGTGGATGATTATATTGCGCTCTTTACCAGAGCAGGCATCAAATCCTATGCCATCAAGCGGAATAAGGTGGATGACAGAAGCTTGGACGGACTTCGGGTGGCTACGATGCATCGGGTAAAGGGGTTGGAATTCAAGTATGTGTTCATTGTGGCAGCGAACAATAGAATTATCCCTTTGGCATCCGCCGTCAACAAAACGGATTCGGTTTCGGAAGCAGAATCTATCGTTTCAGAGAAGTGTCTGCTGTATGTGGCAATGACTCGGGCGCAAAAGGGGGTCTATATTACGAGTTACGGAAGAAAGTCGGATTTTCTTACTTGAAGGATTTGTGGCGCAGTTGGATGCGACCTATGAGTATGTCCTGCGAAATATCAATATGGGTTCGGAAAGACGACAGCCTGTATCAGGGAAATAATCTGCAATCCGTGGCCCACCGCAGCTATCTGCACCCCACAAGCATCTAGGGGTAATGTATGATGACCGAGTGGAAGTGGCGTCTCCGGCGATGCTGTTTGGCAGTCTGAGGCTGCAGGATATAAGGGAAGGCATTTCAATACCCAGAAACCGAGTCCGCGATATCCCTCTTGACATGCAATCCTGCCCCATGCTATCCTAATACGAGATAACACCGTTATGCCCCCGGAAAGGAGCCTCCCCATGCCGGATGAAAAAGCCACAAAAGAAAAGCTGCTAGAATGCGCCAGGCAGGAATTCCTGGAGAAGGGCTATCTGAAGGCCTCCCTGCGCGGCATCTGCCAAAAGGCGGGGGTGACCACAGGAGCCCTGTACTTCTTCTTCCGGAACAAGGAGGATCTGCTTGCCGCGGTGGCAGGGGAGACCCTCAGGGGTCTGAACCAAATCATCCGCTCCCATTTTTCCAGGGAGATCGACACGGATGCCCGGACGGCCCTCGCCGGAGACGCGTCCGAGGATATCCAGAGCGCGAAGGAGATCCTGCATTACCTCTATAGGCACTACGATATGGTCCTGTTCCTGCTGACCAAAAGCCAGGGGAGCTCCTATGAGACCATCGCCGACCGGTTCGCGGACGTCCTGGAGCAGCATTACGACAGGCTGACGGAACAGCTTTCCGCAAGGCTGGGAATCCCGAAGCCGGACAGGTACATCCTGCACTGGGCCTCCCACATGCAGATAGACGCGTTCGTCCACCTCCTGACCCATGTGGAAGAGGAGGAGAAGGCCCTGGAACATATCGAACAGATCGTCTCCTACCTGGTGGCAGGCTGGGCGGGAGCCTTTGGGGGCCGGAAAGAGAACCCTTCAGCTGGATTCCCCAGCAGGTAAGCTTATA
This sequence comes from uncultured Lachnospiraceae bacterium, assembly GCA_947068385.1. Taxonomy (GTDB): domain Bacteria; phylum Bacillota; class Clostridia; order Lachnospirales; family Lachnospiraceae; genus Acetatifactor. The sequence goes on along the minus strand of CAMTBF010000288.1, from coordinate 3,400 downwards.
AATGGCTATATGGCCGAAACGCCGTATAGCCTGTCATTAGCCATGGAACATAACAGCGTTATGCAGTATCCGCCCCTGTAAGAAAATGAACCATACAGGAAGACAGAAGCGCATGAGAGCATGAAAGCGAGAAAGGAGACAAAAAGAACATGTACCTGGAAATCAGCAATCTAAGGAAAAGCTACGGCGAAGGCGGCAGCCTCACACAGGTATTGAAAGGCATCACCCTGTCCGTGGAGAAAGGCCACATGTGCGTCATCCAGGGAGCCAGCGGCAGCGGCAAATCCACGCTCCTAAACGGCATCGGCGGCCTGGACGTGATGGACTCCGGCTCCATCCGGGTAGAGGGCAGGGAAATCTGCGGCCTCTCCAGGGAGGGCCTGTCCGATTACAGGCGGGAGAGCCTGGGCTTCATCTTCCAGTTCTACAATCTGGTACCCAACCTCACCGTCAAAGAGAACATCCAGGTGTGCGAATACCTTTCCGACCACCCCCTGCCCCTGGAGGAGCTCCTGGAAATCCTGGGCCTCGCCAGCCACCGGGACAAGTTCCCCTCCCAGCTCTCCGGCGGCCAGCAGCAGCGCTGCGCCATAGCCAGGGCCCTGGTGAAGAACCCCAGGCTCCTGCTCTGCGACGAGCCCACAGGGGCGCTGGACTCCCATACCTCCCGGGACATCCTGGCGCTTCTGGAGGAAGTGAACCGAACATACAGAACCACGATGCTCATCGTCACCCACAATAACGCCATCAAGAACATGGTGGATCAGGTGGTCTTCCTAAAGGACGGCCAGATCGTGAAGGATTACCATAACCACCAAAAGCTGTCCGCGGCAGAACTGGAGGACTTATAAGATGCAGAAAAGATTAGGAAGACGGATTCCCCGGGAGCTTCGTAGGAACCTGCCCCGCTACCTGGCACTGGGGCTGATGATCGCCCTGGGGATGTACATCGTGGTCAGCCTGGTGGCAGCCGCGGACGCCGTCATAGCGGGAAGCGCCGCAGCTGCCAAGGCCCAGGCGGTGGAGGACGGCCAGTTCGGGCTGCTTGTGCCTCTGAGCCCGGAGGAGGAGAAGGCGCTGACAGACGCAGGGGCTACCCTGGAGGAGCATTTCTACCTGGACTTCCAGGTGGCGGAACCGGAAGAGCCTTCCGTCCTGCGGGTATTCTCCGTAAGGGAGAAAATCGACAGAGCACAGGCGGACAAAGGGAGGGAGCCGGAAAAGCCCGGGGAAGTCCTGCTGGAGAAGCGCTACTGCGAAGAACATGGCATCTCCCCGGGAGATGAGATAGAAATCGGTGGACGGACCTTTACCGTATGCGGCATCGGAACCTCGCCGGACTACGATGCTCCCTTCCGGAACCTGTCGGACAGCGCCGTGGACAGCGGCCAGTTCGGAACCGCTTTCGTAAGCAGCGCGGACTATCGGCTGCTGAAGGAAGAAGGGGGCAGCCTACAGGCGGAAGAATACGAATACGGATATCTGCTGAACGGAAAGCTCACGGACAGAGAGCTGAAGGAACTGCTCCAGGAGCTTCCCCTGGCTGCGGATGCCTCAGGCGATTCGTTTTTCCAGGAATCCCCGGGACTGACGGAAGGAGGACAGGAGGCCCGGCGGGAGGGCTTTTCCGGCCTGCACCGGCTGACCCGCTTCCTTCCGGCGCAGGACAATGCGCGCATCGGCGGCGTGGCAGCCGACATGGCCATCAACAGATCCACAGGCCTCCTGGCGGGCGTGCTCCTGATGGCGCTGCTTTCCTACGTCATCTCCGTCTTCGTAGCGGACACTATCGAAAGGGAATCGGAAGTCATCGGGACCCTGTACGCCCTGGGCGTGAAGCGCCGGGAGCTGCTGCTCCATTACCTCATCCTGCCCACGGCCCTTACCCTGACGGCGGGAATCCTTGGCACCGCCCTGGGCTACAGTAGCTTCGGGGCCCGGGTACAGATGGGGGAAGCTTACAGCTATTTTTCCATACCGGAGCTTCCCCTGGCGCGGGAGCCCTACCTGCTGCTCTACGGCATCCTCATGCCCCCGGCCGCCGGGGCCTTGACGAACCTCCTGATAATCCGCGGGAGGCTGCAAAAAACCGCCCTGGCCCTGATCCGCAGGGAACAGAAGTCCCCCAGGGGGAAGAACCTGAACCTGGGGAGGCTGGGATTCGTCGCCGGCTTCCAGATCCGCCATTTTCTCCGGGAAATCCCCACGGCCCTCACCGTATTCGCGGGGATGTTCCTGGCCCTGCTGATCTGCATGATCGGCCTGAACTGCTATGTGCTCTGCGGGCATGTAAGGCAGGACAGCGCGGCGGATACCAGATATGAGTACCTGTATACCTATAAATACCCCCAGGACACCGTACCGGAGGGCGGGGAGGAGGCCCTGGGCCTGACCCTGAAAAAGGAGGCTTACGGATACCGCTTCGACGTGACCCTTCTGGGAATCCGGCCGGACAATCCATACTTCGACGCGCCGGTGGAGCCTGGCCTGGAGCGCGTGTTGGTCTCCTCGGCCATGGCGGGCAAATACGGACTGGAGACGGGGGACGCCCTTGTGCTGGAGGACAGCGACGGGGAGGAGCGCTATGCCTTTACCGTGGCGGGAATCGTGCCCTATTCCCCGGGGATGCTGGCCTTTCTGGAAATCGACAGCATGCGGAAGCTCCTGGGGGCAAAGGAGGATGCCTACAACATGGTATTCGCGGACCATGCACTGGAAATCGATTCCGCAAGGCTCCATGCCGTCTCCTCAAAAGCGGCGGTGGAGAAGGCCGCGGCGGTCTTTGGGGAGAAGATGGGCCCTATGGTCCGGATGGTGCTGGCCGTCTCCGCTCTGCTCTTCCTGGTGGTCATGTACCTGATGCTGAAGGTGATGCTGGACCGCTGCGCGCCCTCCATCTCCATGATGAAGGTCTTCGGCTACCGGGGAGGGGAGATCCGCAGGCTCTATCTGGACGGGAACCTGGCAATCGTAGCCTTAAGCGGGGCGGTGGGCATCCCCCTGTCCAAGGCGGTCATGGATGGGATATACCCCTACCTGGTGGCCAATGTGGCGGTGGGCCTGAACCTGAGCTTTCCGTGGTGGCTGTATGCCGGGCTGTACGGGGCGATTCTGGTGCTGTACCTGGCCGGCATGCCGCTGCTGATGAGGCGGGTGAACAGGATCCTCCCGGCGCAGGTTCTGGGGAGCAGAGAATGAGACTGAAATACAGAATTTCCGGCTGGGCGGGGAGCAGTGGATTATTCCAAACATTGAACAGACAAAAAAGGGATGATGTTCCCACCATCCCTCGGAGACGTCCATCCGGTTTGGGCATCCTTTGAGAGGCCTGGATGGTTCTGTCAAATACAGTGTAAGATCGGAAGAGCACACGTCTGAACTCCAGTCACGCCAATATCTC
>CAMTBF010000287.1 GCA_947068385.1 uncultured Lachnospiraceae bacterium | reverse complement strand
TACGGGAACTATATCAAGTACAGAAATATAGTTTGGGAGGTGTAGCGCCTGGGCCTTGTTATCAGCGTCACGCTGTCCCCGCTCTCCCACCACTGGGAAAGAAATGATGTCTTATCGATATAGAAATACCCGTTCTCCCGAATCGTCTGAAAATCCTGACATCCAATGGCAATAATCCTGGCCATGCGCTACACCTCCCAAACTATATTTCTGTACTTGATATAGTTCCCGTAAACCCCAAATGTGGTCGTATCTATATTGTAATGTATACACCACATTAAATCAATCTATTTTCTGCTCCGTCCTCTCTTTTATCGAAAATCAATAAATAATTATTGACATTCATGCCCTTCTGTTATAATATAAGATGCAAATATCCAATATCAGGAAAATAGAAAATCCGAAAGGACAAGACCATGTCAGACAAGAACAAGAAATCAAAGCTAAAGGAAACAATAAAGAAAAGGCCCCTGCTGTCCTCCGTCATCGTCACGCTTCCCCTGGGCCTGGCGGGCGCTTTCCTGGCCTGCATGCCCAACTTCCTCAGATCCGGCGACCCTGCCGTGGAAAAGCTCCTTGCCCTGCCGATCTCCATCCTTTTCATAGGATTCGTGCTGGCCGCGTTCGTCCTGTATCCCCTTGTCCTGACGGGAGCCGAGCTCTACCTGCTGTTTGCCCTGGCCATAAACCCTGGGAAGGAGCATGCCCGGCACCGGATATTCGACATCGTCACGGTGCCCTTAGGCCTCCTGTACAGCCACCTCTATCTGGGCATGATGGATGTGAAGTTCGCAAGCGACTGGACCGAGCAGCTGGCCAATACCCAGCAGCATACGCCTATCTACACCCAGAGCACATTGACCGTCTGGGTCATCGCCCTGGCAGGCTTCGCGGGATATCTGACAGTGAGCTTCCTCCCCTTAAAGAAGACCCCGCCCCTCCTGCTGGTGCTGGGCATGTCCGCCATGTACCTGGGCACCATAGAGAGCATCGTCTGGGGCGTCCAAATCTATCAGGATCCGTTCACCAGCCTGCCGCTCCTGCTGCTGCCCTTAAACTGCATCCTCATCACCGCCAGGACGATCCTGACCAAAATCCGGGAATGGGAGCGCATCCCCCATGAGATGCACAAAATCCACCGGATCCCCTTCCTGCGGGGCTGCAGCCGCATATTGGACAACGCAAGGCTCTGGCCCCTGGCGGCATTCCTCCTGATGTGGCCGCTGCTCGGCATCCTGATAGCCGTCCTGGTCCTGTTCGGTCAGGCGCCGGATTCCGTCATCCGGGCCTGGACCCAGACCAGCGACTGGAACCTGTCCAGGCGGGTGGCTCCCCAGAACGTCTATTATGACGAGCACTATCTGTGCACCGTAGCCGCCGGAGGACACAGGAAAATCGTGAAGCCCCTGCGCTTAGGGATACGGCACGGGCATGAGGTCATCGTGAACAGACAGCTTTGCGTGGCCAACGCCTTTGAACAGGTTCTGGAGGAAAGGACGCCCCGCTTCCACAGGGCCCTGCGGAATTTTTACGATAAGTACGGCTTCCCTGTGGCAAGATGCATCCGTTCCCCCTATGTGGCAGACCTGATCTATTATCTCATGAAGCCGCTGGAATGGATGTTCCTGGCGGTGCTGTACCTGACGGACGTGCATCCGGAGGACAGGATCGCCGTGCAGTACATGGGCCGGCCCGCTGTCGAAATTCCGGGGAGCCGTCACAGCTTCTGACTGAAAATGCTCTTATACCCCTCCCCGTAGATCTCCGAAGCGCTGGTGATGATCGTAAAGGCCCCCGGATCCTCCTGGCGGACGATCTCCTCCAGCTTCGGCGAAAGGGGCTTCTTCACCACGCACAAGACCACCTTCTTGTCCATGCCCGTGTAAGCGCCGCTGCCGGAGATGTACGTGGCGCTGATGTCCAGCTCCTCCAGCAGGCGGCTGACGATCCTTTCGGGGCTGTCGCTGATGATGAAGAACATCTTCGCGCCGTCCCGCCCGTACAGCACGATGTCCAGCAGCACGGAATTGATGAAGACCACGAGCCCTGCGTACAGCGCCGTGTCCAGATCCTGGAACACGAAGGCCGAAGCCGTCACGATGATGGCATCCGTCAGCAGGAAGAGGGAGCCCGTCTTCAGATGGGGAAAGCGCAGCCGCAGGAGCTTGACGATGATGTCCGTGCCCCCGGTGGTGGCCCCCGCCTTGAACACCAGCCCCAGGGACACCGCCATCAGGGAGCCTCCCACCACGGCGGCAAGCAGCGGATCCGCCGTCACTGCCCCCACGGATGCCAGCCGATTGGTGAAGAAGGAGGTGGCGGCGGTGCAGTAGAGGGTGGAAAGGATGAACTTCCAGCCGAATTTCCACATCCCCAGCACCAGAATCGGGATATTGATCATGAACATCCATGTACCGGTCTCCAGTCCGGTAATCCGGTTTAATATAATCGCGATACCGGTTACGCCGCCGGGCGCCAGGGAGTTGGGATCCAGGAAGAAGCTCACCGCCACGGCGTAGATCAACGATGCCACGGTGATCACCAGATAATCCGTCAGCCTGCGCCGGAACGTCTTCTTCTCCTCATACCGAATCTCCCTCTCCTGCTCTTTACTGACCTGCACCTTGTTCTCCTTCATCCTCCCGCACTACCTCCCTAAAGCCCACAGAAGCGGGCCGCCCTCTTCAGGCAGCCCGCTCCCTCCGGGCATTCCATCTAAAGTCCCGCACAGCAGGCTCCTGTCCCCCGTCAGAACGCCGGGCCTCCAGAGCCGTGCCGTGCAAAAAAAGTCCTCCTACAACAGTCATGCCGCAATAGTCCGACGATCAGCCCGGCACGTTCACCAGCCTAGGCTTATAGCCTTCCTCCTCCAGCGACTTCATGATCTGCTCCTTGTGCTCCGTGCCGAAGGCCTCCATGGTGATCCGCAGCTCCACGGCGGCGTTTCTGTTCGTGGTGACGAACTGGTTGTGCTCCAGCTCCACCACGTTGCCGTTGGCCTTGGCGATGATGCCTGACACCTTGTACAGCTCGCCCGGCTTATCCGGCAGCAGCATGGACACGGTAAACACCCTGTCGCGCATGATCAGGCCCTGCTGGACCACGGAGGACATGGTGGTCACGTCCATGTTCCCGCCGCTTAAGATGGCCACTATCTTCTTGCCCTTTACGTCCAGATGCTTCAAGGCCGCCACGGTGAGAAGCCCGGAGTTCTCCACCACGGTCTTGTGGTTCTCCACCATGTCCAGGAAGGAGACTACCAGCTCGTGGTCTTCCACCGTGATGATGCCGTCCAGGTTCTTCTGGATATAGGGGAAGAGCTTACTCCCGGGGGTCTTCACCGCGGTGCCGTCCGCGATGGTGCTGACCTTGGGCAGGGTCACCACATGCCCCTCCTCCAGGGACCTCTGCATACAGTTTGCCCCGGCAGGCTCCACTCCAATCACTTTTATCTTGGGATTCAGAAGTTTTGCCAGGGTAGCCACGCCCGTGGCCAGGCCGCCGCCGCCGATGGGCACCAGTATGTAGTCCACAAGGGGCAGCTCCTTGACAATCTCCATGGCGATGGTCCCCTGTCCGGTGGCCACCATCAGGTCGTCGAAGGGATGGATGAAGGTGTATCCGTTCTCCTCCGCCAGCTCATAGGCCTTGGCGCAGGCCTCGTCGTACACGTCCCCGTACAGCACCACCTCCGCACCGTAGCCCTTGGTGCGGTTGACCTTCATCAGAGGCGTGGTGGTGGGCATGACGATGACGGCCTTGGTACCGTAGGCCTTCGCCGCGTAGGCCACGCCCTGGGCATGGTTCCCGGCGGAGGCGGTGATCAGGCCCTTGGCCCGCTCCTCGTCCGTGAGGGTGCAGATCTTATAATACGCGCCCCTGAGCTTATACGCGCCTGTCAGCTGCATGTTCTCGGGCTTTAAGTAGACCTTGTTCCCTGTCTGGCTGCTCAGGTACTCGCTGAACACCAGCTTCGTCTCCAAAGTCACCTGCTTTACGATCTCCGATGCCTCCTCGAACTTCTCCAGGGAAAGTCCCTCTTCGAGGGACTGCATTTCTCCCGCTTCAATACCCATCTCTGTCTCCCCCTCTTCCTTCTTATTTTCTTCGGTATGGCTTTCATCCATAGATTCCTCTTCTTCCATGGATTGCTCTTCTTCCATAGAACGCTCCTGTTCCTCCATCTTACTCTCCTCCTTCTTTCTCCACTGTCACATCGAACAGGGCGTTCACGAACTCGTCCGAGTCGAACTTCTGCAGGTCATCTATGGTCTCGCCCACGCCGATGTATTTCACCGGCACCCGCAGCTCCGACTGGATGGCCACCGCGATGCCGCCCTTTGCCGTGCCGTCCATCTTGGTGAGGATGATGCCTGTCAGATCCGCCACCTCGCCGAACTCCCTGGCCTGCACCAGCGCGTTCTGCCCCGTGGTGCCGTCCAGCACGATCAGGTTCTCCCTGTGGGCGTCCGGGAACTCCCTGTCCACGATGCGGTTCATCTTCCGCAGCTCCTCCATCAGGTTCTTCTTGTTGTGGAGCCGTCCCGCCGTGTCGATCAGCAGCACGTCCACTCCCCTGGCCTTGGCGGCGTTCACCGCATCGAACACCACGCTGGCCGGATCCGCGCCCTCGTTTCCGCCCACCATGGGCACCTCCGCGCGCCTGGCCCACTCAGCCAGCTGATCTCCCGCGGCGGCCCGGAAGGTGTCGGCGGCGGCGATCAGCACCTTACGGCCGTCCTCCTTGAACTTGCCCGCCAGCTTCCCTACGGAGGTGGTCTTGCCCACGCCGTTGACCCCGATCACCATAATCACGGACTGGCGCTTCTCGAACTCATAGGCGGTCTCGTCCACCCGCATCTGCTCCTTGATGCCCTCTATCAGGAGCTGTTTGCACTCGTGGGGCTCCTTGATATGCTGCTCCCTTATCTGGGCCTTCAGGCGGCTGATGATCTCCGTGGTAGCGTTGACGCCGATGTCCCCCATGATGAGGATCTCCTCCAGCTCCTCGTAGAAATCATCGTCAATGGCGGAAAATCCGCTGAAAACGGAATCGATTCCCCGGACGATATTGTTCCTGGTCTTCGTCAGGCCCTCCTTCAATCTGGCGAAAAAGCCCTTCTTTCCCTCTGCCATGCCTTATCCAATGTTTCGCAAGCTTTTGTATATTTAGACTGGTCGATATATTCACCG
>CAMTBF010000286.1 GCA_947068385.1 uncultured Lachnospiraceae bacterium | reverse complement strand
TAATTTCAAGGTATTCTCTCTCCTATCTCCCAAAATACAATGACCTCATAGAAAGGAATCATCCTCTCTACAAGGTCATTTGAACTTACTCTATTCTCTTTCTGGGACTACCCTAAATTGCCCTCACAGGATATTCGGGTGTGCCTCGGGATAGCTTCTTTTATTATCTAAAATACGCCACCCCGGACTCGAATATCCGAATATCCTGCTCCCCATAGATATTCATGGCTACGGCATCATCCCGCCTCTCGGAGTGAGCCATCTTGCCCAGGCACCGCCCGTCAGGGGAGGTGATGCCCTCAATGGCGGCATAGGAGCCGTTGATATTGTACTCCTCGTCCATGGACACATTGCCCGCCTGGTCGCAGTACTGGGTAGCCACCTGGCCCTCCGCGAAGAGCCGGTCTATCCATTCCTTCGGCGCAACGAACCTGCCCTCCCCGTGGGAAGCCGGATTGCAGTACACGCCGCCAAGCTCAGCGCCCTGGAGCCATGGCGATTTATTGGAGACCACCTTGGTATACACCATCTTGGAGATATGCCGGTTAATCGTATTAAAGGTCAGCGTAGGCGAATCCGCAGTCTGCCCCAGAATCTCGCCGCAGGGCACAAGCCCCAGCTTGACCAGCGCCTGGAAGCCATTGCAGATGCCCAGCGCCAGGCCGTCCCTCTTCTGCAGCAGATCCGTCACCGCCTCCTTCAGCTTCTCATTCTGGAAAGCCGTAGCAAAGAACTTGGCGCTGCCGTCCGGCTCGTCGCCCGCGGAGAAGCCCCCGGGGAACATGATGATCTGGGCCTGGGAGATGGCCTTCTCAAATTCCTCCACGGATTCCCGGATGTCCTGGGCGCTCAAGTTCCGGAACACCTTCGTGACCACGTCCGCCCCGGCCCGCTCAAAGGCCTTCCCGCTGTCATACTCGCAGTTCGTCCCGGGGAACACAGGGATGAATACGGTAGGCCGCGCGACCTTGTGCTTGCAGACGTATACGCGCTCCGCCCGGTAGCAGTCGCTCGCCACAGGCGCGCTCTCCCGCACCGCCTTGGTGGGATACACCTTCTCCAGCCTGGAGGTCCAGGCATCCAGCGCCTCCTCCATGCCGATCCGCACATCGCCGTACACAAAGGCGGGCTCCTCCGTCACCGTGCCGATTACCTTGCAGTCGAACCCGGACTCCAGCAAAGCGGCCACATCTCTCGCCGCTACCTCTGCCAAGATGTCCCCCAGGCCGTTCCCAAAGAGCTCAGCCTCCGTGACCTCGCTGTCGATGGCTACGCCCAGCTTGTTTCCAAAAGCCATCTTGGCCACCGCCGCCGCCACGCCCTTGGCGTCCAGGGCATAGGCCGCCACGGCCACCCCGCTGCCGGTCAGGCGGTGGATGTAGTCATAGAGCGCCGCCGTCTCATCGTACACAGGGATTTCGAAATCGTCCTTCTCTATCCGGAAGCGAACCAGCTTATGCCCCGCCTCCTTCAGCTCCGGCGTCACCATATCGGATTGCCTTGCAATGTCCACCGCAAAGGACACCAGCGTAGGCGGCACGTCGATGTCGTTGAAGGTGCCCGACATGCTGTCCTTGCCGCCGATGGAGGGCAGGCCGAAGCCGATCTGGGCATCATAGGCCCCCAGCAGCGCCGCGAAGGGCTGGCTCCACCGGGCAGGATCCTCCGTCATCCTGCGGAAATATTCCTGGAAGGTGAACCTTATCCTGGAGGCGTCGCCGCCCCCTGCCGCGATCTTCGCCATGGACTCCACCACCGCGTACACCGCGCCGTGGTAGGGGCTCCAGGAGGACAGATAGGGGTCGAAGCCATAGCTCATCATGGTGACGGTGTCCGTCCTGCCCTTCAGCACAGGGAGCTTCGCCACCATGGCCTGGGTCTCGGTGAGCTGGTGCTTCCCGCCGTAGGGCATCAGCACGCTGCCCGCGCCGATGGAGGCGTCGAACATCTCCACCAGGCCCTTCTGGGAGCATACGTTCAAATCGTTCAAAAGCGCCAGCCATGCGGCCCTCACGTCCTTCCTTTCCAGGGCCTCTCCCACCGCAGGCACGGCATACCGCTCGAAATAATCCTCTTTTTCATCCGGGATGTCCACCCTTACCTTGGTCTCCTGGTGAGCGCCGTTGGTGTCCAGGAAGGCGCGCTTTAAGTTCACGATCTCCTTCCCCCGCCAGCTCAGCACCAGCCTGGGCTCTTCCGTCACCACGGCCACGGCCACGGCCTCCAGGTTCTCCTCCCCGGCATATTTCAGGAACGCGTCCACGTCCTTCGGATCTACCACCACGGCCATGCGCTCCTGGGACTCGGAGATGGCCAGCTCCGTGCCGTCCAAGCCCGCGTACTTCTTGGGCACCTTGTCCAGGTCCACCCGCAGGCCGTCCGCCAGCTCGCCGATGGCCACGGACACCCCGCCCGCGCCGAAGTCGTTGCACTTCTTGATGATGCGGCTGACCTCCTCCCTGCGGAACAGCCTCTGAATCTTGCGCTCCGTGGGGGCATTTCCCTTCTGCACCTCCGCGCCGCAGGTCTCGATGGACTGCTCGGTGTGCACCTTGGAGGATCCGGTGGCCCCGCCGCAGCCGTCCCGGCCGGTGCGCCCGCCCAAGAGGATGATGATGTCCCCCGGATCCGAGGTCTCCCGGATCACGTTCTTCCTGGGGGCAGCGCCCATGACCGCGCCGATCTCCATGCGCTTGGCCACATAGTCTGGATGATAGATCTCCTTGACGAAGCCCGTGGCCAGGCCGATCTGGTTGCCATAGGAGGAATAGCCCGAGGCCGCGCCCCGCACCAGCTTCTTCTGGGGGAGCTTGCCCTTCAGGGTATCCGCCACGGGCACGGTGGGATCCGCAGCCCCGGTGACGCGCATGGCCTGGTACACATAGCCCCTGCCGGACAGGGGATCTCGGATAGCGCCGCCCAGGCAGGTGGCCGCGCCGCCGAAGGGCTCTATCTCCGTGGGATGGTTATGGGTCTCGTTCTTGAAGAACACCAGCCACTCCTCCGTGACCTTGGACGGCCCGCCCACGTCGCTGTAGTCCATCTCCACGGGCACCACCACGGAGCAGGCGTTGATCTCCTCCGACTCCTCCATGTCCGAGAGCTTCCCCTCCTTCTTGAGCTTGCGCATGGCCATCAGGGCCAGGTCCATCAGGCAGATGAACTTGCCGGAATGCCCTTCTTCCGTCCGGCCCGCGAAGACCTCCTCCCTGGTGTCCAGGTAGCTGCGGTATGTAGTCTCCAAAGGAGTCCGGTAATACCCCTCCCCGAACTCCACCTCCGTCAGCTCCGTGGAGAAGGTGGTATGGCGGCAGTGGTCAGACCAGTAGGTGTCCAGCACGCGGATCTCCGTCATGGTGGGGTCGCGCCTCTCGTCCTCCCGGAAATACTTCTGGATATGCAGGAAATCCTTGAACGTCATCGCCAGGGACAGGGAATCGTACAGCTCCCGCAGCTTCCCCTCCTCCATTCCGGCGAAGCCCGCAAGCACAGCCACGTCCCCGGGCTCCTCGAACTCCGTCACCAGGGTATCCGGCTTCTCTAAGCCCGTCTCCCTGGAATCCACGGGGTTGATGCAGTACGCCTTGATCCGGGCGAATTCCTCCTCCGTGATGTCCCCCAGGATCATATAAGTGACCGCCGTGCGGATGACGGGCTCCTCGTCCTCCTTCAGGAACTGGACGCACTGCACCGCCGAATCCGCCCGCTGGTCGAACTGGCCGGGCAGGAATTCCACGGAGAAGACCCTTGCCCCTGCCGGGATATCGATGGCCTCCCGGTATAAATCATCCACCGGCGGCTCCGAGAACACGGTCCTGCAGGCCCGCTCGAACACTTCCTCGGAGATGTTCTCCACGTCATAGCGGATGAAGACCCTCACGCCCTCCACCCGGATGCCCAGGAAGCTCCCTATTTCCTCATGCAGCTCCCTGGCCTTCACCGCAAAGTTTTCCTTTTTCTCCACATAGATACGTCTGACGCTTCCCATACGCTCCTCCATTCATTCGCAATTGCATGCCGCACATGGCGGCATATGGTCAAACTGGTGCACATTATTCGGCCTTGTCGTCGATCACGCCCAGGAATTTCATGATGAACAGGATCTCCCTGTCCACAGCCTCCGATGTGACTCCGATTGTCTGGGCGGAAATCTTCAGCCCCTCCAGCACGAACATGATATGCCGGGCCATGCCCCTGCAGTCCTCGCAGGAGAATTCCCCCTGCTCCACGCCCATGGCGATGAGCCGCTCCATGATCTTCACCCCGGAGTCGAACTGGCGCTTGAGCATATTTCCCTTCTTCACCGGCTCGCTTTGGAAGTAGAATTCATAGATGGCCTGGGTCAGAGTGTCCTTCCTGCGCAGCAGCTCCTTCTTCTGCTCCCGCAGGAACAAAAACAGGATATCCGCCGCCGTGGCATCCTCCGCGATGCTGTCGGAGAACACGTCGTCCGCCTCCTGGCTCTCCATCTTCATGACCTCCAGCAAGATCTGGCCGGTATCCTCAAAATACAGATAGAGGCCCCCGCGGCTGATCTCGCAGGCATCCACGATGTCCTTCATGGTGACCTTCTTGAAGCCCTTCTCCACGAACACCTGTCGGGCTTTCTCCAGTATGTACTTCCTCTTCTGTACCGATTTCTCTCCCATTCTGTCCCCCAGTCCCCCAATGCTGCGGCTTGTCCGCCGCGCCGCCTTCTAACGTCCCGCCTTGTCCCAATACCTGATGATCTCCCGCATCTTCCTAAGCACCAGCAGGAAGATGCCCTCCTGCATGGCTTCCCCCCAGAGCGTGGCCCTCGTCCTGCCCTCCAGCACATATTTGGACAGGATGCCCCCCAGGATCTCCCAGTCCTTCAGCTCCGCCCCGGCGATCAGCCGCTTCTCGTCGGCATGGCTCCTGATCCGGTTCCTGGTATATACATAGACATAATTGCGGTTCATCAGCGGCGAGGCCGCCGCCTCCTTCACGAAGCTCATCAGATTGGCATCATACACGGGAAAGCTGATAGAGCTCTTGCTCAGGCCGTTCCCCTGGTAATTGCGGCTCACGGCCCGGCCCCCGTTCTTCTCCATCCAGGGCAGATACTTCAAAAGAGGCTCCACGGCAGCCCTGTACTCCGCTATCATCTGCTGCCGATACTCTGCGCTATTCTGTTCCATAGAACAATCCACCTTCTCATCCTTAACACGAGCGAAAAACGACATACAAAAAAATGACACATATGTAATTTATTTTAACAC
>CAMTBF010000285.1 GCA_947068385.1 uncultured Lachnospiraceae bacterium | reverse complement strand
GACGTAGCCCAGCGCAGGGGATTTTCTGCTGTCCGGAATCCCGGCATCGTTTTCCTTACATTTCTTGTTGAAATAGATGTCCTGCTGCTCACCTACAATGGGCCAGGAGAACCTGTCTCCGTATATGCCCATTCCCTGGTAATAGGGCAGCGCACTGGGATTGTCAGAGAGATATTTAATACGCTTCTGCATCTTGCCGTCAATTTCCACCTCTTCTATCACTTCATAGTCCCGCCCCTCAATGCCGAACTGGAGCAGCCATGCCGCTTCGTCATGCTTATAGATGTAGTTCAGGGCCTCCATGGCTTTCTGTGGGTTCCCGGACGTGACAGGGATGCTCCAGAGAATGTTTCCAAGGACATCACTGGTTATATATTTGGGAATCCTGTTGTAGGTATAGGTCTTCACCTGGATTGCGGATGTAGTGGCATCCGCAGTCAGATTCTGCTCATCAAGCCAATAAAAGATGCCCAGAGAGTCTCCGGCAGGCACATGGTCCAGGACGCTGCCCGTATCGGTGGCTGCATCCTTGGAAATAAAGCCTTTCTGCGCCCAGTCATACATGCATTCCGCATACTCCTTATATGCCTCGGTCTCATACAGGTTCTCAATCGTCGTATTGTCAAAACCGTCGCGCAATATCAGAACCCCGGTGGAGGGGCTGCCGCCGCAGAGAAGGTCATACTCAAAAAACGTGCGCATGACCAGCGTCTTCTGGCCGTTGATAGCCGCAGGGAAGAATCCCTCCCTTTCCCCTGCCTTTACCGTGGCCATCATTTCTTCCAGCTCCTCCAGAGAGTAGCTCTTTCCTGACTCTCCCGGAGCGTACCCGTACTTGTCCAGCAAATCCCCATTGGCATAAAAGCCATATCCGTCTCCCAGCATCCATGCGTTCGGCACGCCGTACAGGATGCCGTTATAATAGCCGCCCTTTATGCTGTCGCCACAGTCTTCCACGATGTCCATGCCATACTGCGCAACAAGATCGTCCATTGGCTGTACCACGCCGTCCTTCACCTTTCCGCCGATACCGCCCCCGATGGTCAGGCAGATGTCCACCTGAGTTCCAGTGGATACATCCAACGTGACCTGATTTGCCCAGTCTGCGCAGGGATACAGGGTCACATGGACGCCGATGTCTCTCTCCATCATCTCGTTCAGCGCGTCTTCCACCTCCTGCAGGCCCTCCGGCGCATCCCCCGGCCACAGCCATATGACCTCCACCGGCTCGCCCTCAGCCTCTGTGCCCTGGTCGGCTCCTCCGTCCTGGCTGTCAGCCTCAGCCGTCTCTTCCTGAGCGCCGGAGCTCCCGCCGGACGGCGCACCCTCCTGTGCATCCCTCTGATCTCCGCATCCCGTGAATGCTGTGGCCAGAAGGGTCATCCCCAACAGAATTGCTGTGATTTTTTTCCTCATTCCATTTCCTCCTCGTTGTTTTTCATAATTTGCATCTCTATTTTATTGCTTTCTTGTTCAATATGCCATTGCGAATTCAAACCTGGAGCTTACGATTTTGAACTTTTGCTCATCTCTCCTCTTTTGGGGCTCCCAACGGCTTCCCCTGTACCTCGATCAGGTCGATTGCAAAGGGCTGTCCCTCGTATCCCTTCAGCATGACGCAGTGGCGGTCGTCTCCGGGCAGGCCCTGCGCTTCATATACCCTTCCGGAAGGCACCATCTGTTCCGCATGCAAATCCGCCGTTCCGTACAGGAATCCGTCCACCCAGATTTCCATATTGCCCAGCTCCGGCATTCTCGGCGCGTAAATCCGGAACCCGTCTCCCCGGATGTTCCACTTCGCGCACTGCCCGCCCGAACCGATATAGCCCCGCTCCGACAGGAATCCGGCCGCCCGGGAGGGCTGCCAGGAAATGTGCTGCATGGCCGCCAGCAGCGCATCCTCCGCGCCGTACCGCAGGGTATACCGTTCTGGAATTCCGTCTATCTCAAAGCATGAACAGGTCAGGACAGAATATTCATGGACGCACACGGCCAGCGGCCTGGCTTCTGTACCCGTCTCCCCTTCCCACACAGGCCTCCCGTTTACCCCGACGAATCCCTTTCCGTCGGAAAAAGCAGCTTCCAGAGTCTTCGGCGCTTCCGATATCGTACCACAGGCAAGAACCTCTATCCCTCCCCCACTGTCACGAATCAGGATTCTGTAACCTCCACCCTCCCCTAACTCCAGGCTGAAAGAAGAATAAAATGTCTCGTCGGAAGCTACAGCCAGCGCCTTGTGATCGTCCGGTCCCAGAATCCCTCCATAGCGCAGGAAAACCTCGACCGTTCCCGTAAAGCTCATCTCCATTTTCAGCCTATAGTCCCCATAAGCCGCAAGGATCGGGGCTATGGACTTTCCCACATGCCCTGATATGGTAAATCCGTCATGAAAGGGCTTATCCAAGGGCAATGCCGCTACCGACAATGTCCCATAATCCCTCTCGTCCTTGGAGGCATACATGACTATGAATCTGTCATCATCCACGAACCCCTGTATGGTCTGTCCCCAGATTCCCGCATATTCATGAGGCAGGGGCCTGGCATGCCAGATGCTGCCCTCCTGTATCATGCTCCAGGCCGAGGGGTGCTCTGCCCGCTCCAGATCCGCGGCGAACATCACCTGATAATTACGGTTCCCTGCTACCGAAGTAGCCGGCGCGTATACCCTGCCGTCCCCCGGCGCCATACAGAAGCAGAACTCCAGAAGGCCCGGATAATACCCCGGTCTGTCTCCAGAGAGGATAAGCCTGGGCACGGACCATCCGCCTTCCGGAGACGTCGCCGTCATACATGCCAGTCCCCAGCCATGGTAATCTCCGGAGTCCTGCAGCACAAAGGCAATCCAGTCCTTCTCCCGCCTAAATACGGAGGAAGCGTATCCTCTGTTGAAGCGCCCCAAATGACGGTTGTCCTTCCTCAGCGAATTGCTCCAGAAGGGCTTCTCCAGCCTATGGAACGGACCCTCTGGATGCTCCGCCCACGCCAGCGCCGCGCCGCTGTCCGTTCCCAGCCATCCCTCGTCACGGTCGATATGCCTGGCGCCCCAGTCATAAGTCAGCCAGTACCGGTCTGATTCCTCATCATACGCCATCACCACATCGGGAAATCCCATCTGGGTATCCTCCAGCCCCGGAAACCCGCAGGCAAAGTCCGGAAATCCCGGCCCCAGGCATTCCCAGCTCTTTCCTTTGTCCACAGAACGATAGATGACGAAATGGGATTGCACCTCCGGCGCTTTCCCGGACCAGCTATAGCCGTAAGGATACAGCCCTGCGTAATAATACCAGAAGCCTGTCTTCGGATCCCGGAATATGGAACCGTTCACCGCCCATTCATAGGGTGCTTCGGATACATGCACCGTTTCTCCGAGTTTTTCAAAAGCGTCAAAGGACGGATCCCCCAATACAGGATGCCTGAGCCATGCCTCCCGTCTTTCCATCTTTGCATAATCCATACCAGCTTCCTCCTTCAAAACGTATTTATCACAATCAGCGCCGCAATGCTGACCACAATGCCGACTGCGCTCTTTCTGCTGATTGGTTCTTGATAGAAAATTGCTGCCACTAACGCCGAGATTATCGTGCTGCCTCCGTTCACCAGCGAGAATAAAATCACTGACGGAACGATTGCGGAAGCCTCTGTGGCCAGATAATTGATAACGAACAGCACTATGGCCACTGCCGCGCCATATGTAAATAGTTCCTTCGTCATGACTTTTTGCGGCCTGACGCCCGCCCTTCGAATCTCGAAGCAGCCGAACATGCCCAATAAGAGAAAGGCCGTTCCGAATGCCAGAAACGAAAATACGGATACCTCGCCCTCCGGCACATAAAGAGCATAGCATTTCTGGGACAGCATGACGATTCCATTGGAGAAAAACGCGCCCAGCAGATACAGCAGGCTCTTGACGGAAAAGCCTTTGTAAATCTGTCTGGAGCAGTCCACCAGCAGATACGCGGCATAAATCAGGCCTGCGATTCCAAAGCACTGCCATACGCTCAACGGTTCCCCGAACAGGAAAATGCCCGCAAAGCAGGGAATGATCAGACCTGCCGACCCAAACAGCGTAGACAGCAGCAGCGTCCCGTTCTTCAGTGCCATCAGGCCGCATAGGGTACTGCTGAACAGGGCTATCCCTCCCACAGCCGAAATCCCCGCAGCCTCCCCCAGTCCCTTATAGCCCGCAGGCAAAAGCGCTGCCGCCAGCAAAGTACAGAGCAGATATTGATACGCCGTACCTGCCAGCAGCTGCGTCCGCCCGCCGATACAGATGCTCATCCGCTTCGTATAGATGCTCTGAATGACTTTACAGAACAGAATCACCCCCAGAATCCCTGCCGCCTTCATCTTCATCTCCTCCCGGCTTTTGCCTTTCCACACGCTACACCGTAGCAGCCACGCTGATGCACAGCACCATATCCTTTGCCAGCACGCCAGGCAGCGGACATTCTTCCCAGATGCGCTCCCCGTCTATTACCCTGCAGCCCGTCACCTGACACTCTCCCAATTCCAATTCCATCGGGACATCCTCCCCGGAAATATTCGAAATCATGACGCAGCCCTTTCCCATCCCCGATGCCGCCACAGCATAGATATTCTCTGCGGCACATTGCACGGCCACCTGATCCCTGCACCGATAGAGCCGGTGAAAGCTTACAAATGCATAGTATGCCGGGAATGGCTGCGCTGTCAGAGGATGGAACAGTCCTCCGTAAAATTCCACCCCGAAACGGGCATCATAGAACATGGCGCTGTCCAGAGAAGAATCCTGCATGCCCAACAGCATGGCCGCCGTGAGGGCGGCATGGCGCGCCGTGCCCCGCTGCTGGGGTTCGCAGTTCCATTCATTGCAGATCTGCTCCGTTTCCGCAAAGCCCTCTTCATCCAGACGCCTCCTCGCGTATGCGGCATAGAAAATCGTCTCAGCCACATTGCCATAGCTGTGCCAGGAAAAGAAGTCCAACGGGCATCGATTGGTCTTCACATAGGACAGGAAGCCTTCAAAAAACTCCAGGAAATATTCCGTTCTGCCCGAAGACTTTGCCTCTTCCACCGCCTTTCCGGAATCCAGTGCCGCGTAGAAGCCACAACTGGCGTAACCGCCAATCCTTAAATCAGGGAACTTCTCTTTCAGATACCTGGATGCCACGCCGTACAGCTCGTAAAATTCTTCCTTCGTCCCTCTCCACATCTGGTTCTCCATGACATCCTCATAATTGTCCGGCTCATTCCAGATTTCCCAGTAGCGGAT
>CAMTBF010000284.1 GCA_947068385.1 uncultured Lachnospiraceae bacterium | reverse complement strand
ACATTCCAGGAGCACAGAACTTCCTCTGGGGATAGGGAGATCTCTCGGCCTTCCACTGTAGAGAGGATCAGGCTCATCTTGCCCTTCATCTCCACCTTCCCGTAGCCGTTCGGAATGATGAAATGGTCTCCGATGCGCACTTCCACTCCGTCCACGCATCCCTCGCCCTCCAGGACGGATGCCGCCAGGAAGGGATAGCTCTGCTCAAATGACGCCATGCCGTCTATATCCGCTTTGAAAACTGTATATTTCTCGCAGGCGTAAATGCGGTTCAGCTCATTCTTCTCCAATGCGCTGATGGATTTCACGCTCTCCTGGGCGCTCTTGGCCGGAACCGTGATCACGTCCAGGCTCTTGTCGATGTGGAGCTCGCGGCTCTTGCCGTTCTGGAGGCGGCCGTAGTCGTAGAGCCTGTAGGTGATGGCGCTGTTCTGCTGGGTCTCCAGTATCAGGGTATGGGCCTTGATGGCGTGCACCGTGCCGGGGTCGATCTGGAGGAAGTCCCCTTTGTGGATGGGAATCTCCCGGATCAGCTCCGTCCATTTCCCTTCCCGCACCATTTCCTCCAGCTCCTCCTTCGTCCTGGCATTGTGGCCGATGACGATGGTGGCGTCCTCCTTGCAGTCACAGATAAACCAGCACTCCGTCTTGCCCAGGCTGCCGTTCTCGTGGACCTGCGCATAGGCATCGTCCGGATGCACCTGGATGCTCAGGTCGTCCTGGGCGTCGATGATCTTCGTCAGCAGGGGATATCTGTCATAGGACAGGTTCCCGAAAAGCTCCGGATGCTCCGCCCAGAGCCAGGACAGCGTCTTCCCCTCATATGTCCCGCTGCGGACAGTCCCGTCCCCCTCCGGGTGGGCGGAGATTCCCCAGCATTCTCCCAGGTCATCTCCCTCCACCGGATAGCCGAACATCTCCCGCAGCTTTGAGCCACCCCAGATATTATGGGTACACACAGGATTCAATAACAGCAGCTCCCGCACCTGATTCTTCTCTGTCATCTCATTTTCTCCTAAAATAAAATATTTTGATTTTTGCCAAGCGTCAGGAGCTTACCCCAGCGCATCCAGCCCCAGCTTGATCGCGCCCATGATTCCGGGATCCTCCCCCAGCGCAGGCGGCACGATGTACTGGTCGATATGCTCCGTGATCGCCTCATGGGCCACATAGCCGTTCAGCAGGTTCAGCACTTCCTTCCTGACCATGCCGAAGAGCTTCTCCTGGTGCATGACGCCGCCCCAGAGGATGATCTTCTGCGGGGAGTACGACAATATGTAGTCCGTGATGGCCTGAGCGATATAATAGGCCTCCATCTCCCATACCTCGTCCCTGTCCGCCAGCTCCGCGGCCTTTTTGCCCCAGCGGGCCTCGATGGACGGCCCTGCGGCCAGGCCCTCCACGCAGTTTTTATGGAAAGGGCATTTCCCTTCATAGGTATCCTTGGGATGCCTGATCAGCAGGATATGTCCTCCCTCCGGATGCACCAGCCCGTGCAGCAGCCCGCCGTTCACATAGACGCCTACGCCCACGCCCGTGCCGATGGTGATATAGATGGCGCTGTCCAGGCCCCTGGCCGCGCCCCAGGTCACCTCTCCCAGCACCGCGCCGTTCACGTCCGTGTCAAACCCTACGGGCACGCCCAGGGCGTCCTTGAAGGCCCCCACGATGTCGCAGTTCCCCCAGCCGGGCTTTGGGGTCTTTGTGATATAGCCGTAGGTCCTGGACTGCCTGTTCAGGTCCACCGGGCCGAAGCACCCGATGCCCAGCGCCTGGATGTCCCAGTTCTTGTAATAGGCTATCATATCCGCGAAAGTCTCCTCCGGCTGCCTTGTGGGGAAGGATGTCCTGTCCTTGATGACGCCGTTCTCGTCTCCCACCGCGCATACCATCTTCGTGCCGCCTGCCTCGATTCCTCCTATTAACATGCTTTCTCCTCCTTGACAAAATAATGTTCGTGCGATTACTGTCCATTATACACGAAACGGGCGGCAAATGATAGTCCTATTTTTGATATGGTTTTTCTATCCGCACTGCCCTGGTGAGAGGAAGAAAACGGCAGGATGCCCATCCCGGGCACTCTGCCGTCTTCCCTGATACCTTTTATCTGCTTCTCATACCTTACTTGTACATAGGCCCGTAAGCCGCGCACGCGCGGTAGTCCTGGCCTTCCTTGTCCATGCCGAAGGCGTTCCAGGCCGCGGGACGGAAAATTTTGTCCTCAGGCACATTGTGCATGCACACGGGGATGCGCAGCATGGAGCACATGGTGATCAGATCCGCGCCGATGTGGCCGTAGCTGATGGCACCGTGGTTGGCTCCCCAGTTGTTCATCACATCGTAAGCCGTCTTGAAGGCTCCCTCTCCGGTGGTCCTGGGAGCGAACCAGGTGCAGGGCCATGTGTAGTCGGTGCGCTTCCACAGCTTGTCCGTCACCTCGTCGGGCAGATGGATCGTCCAGCCCTCCGCGATCTGCAGCACGGGCCCCAGCCCCTTCACCAGGTTCAGGCGGATCATGGTGGCAGGCATCTGGGCCTCCGTCACGAAGCGGGAGGAATAGCCGCCGCCGCGGAAATAGCCGAAGTCCGCCGCGTTCCATGTGGTGGCCCCCATGATGGCCTTCTGGTCTTCCTCGGTGACCTCGTACCAGGGCTTCATCACGCCGTTGCCATCAGCATCCACAGCCTTGCCGTTGGCATCCAGGCAGGCCGCGCCGGAGTTGATCAGGTGGATGAACCCGCCCGCCTCCTTGGCCACGCCCTCCAGCTCGTAGCCCGTGGCCTTCTTCACCGCCTCAGGGCTCCAGTAGGTGCGCACGTCCGCGAAAATCTGGGCCCGGTTGGTGAGCAGCTTCATGAACAGCATGCCCAGTCCGTTCAGGGTATCGTTCTCCGTAGCCAGTATGTAGGGCTCCCTTGCGCCGTTCCAGTCGAAGGAGGTGTTCAGCATGGCCTCGGGGAAGTCGCAGTTGGGATAGAAGTCCGTCCACTGCCTCTGTCCCTGGAAGCCTGCGGCGATGGCATTGTGGCCCACCATTTCCTCCTCCCGTCCCTCGGGCAGGTTCTTGTTGCCGTTCATCAGGTCCTTGATGATGCACATCATCTTGACTACGAACTCCCAGTCTTTGTCCTTCTCCTCGCGGGTCTTCTGTATCTCCTCCGGATTCTTGTCGAAGCCCTCCTTGCAGTTCGCCTTTGTCCAGGCGAGAGCCTTCTCATACTCAGCCTGGTCGTAGATGCCCTCTGTCATGCGGCGGATGATCTCCACCTCGTCCACGGACTCCACGCGCATCCCCAGGTACTCCTCGATGAAGGCAGGGTCGATGATGGAGCCGCCGATGCCCATGCAGATGGAGCCGATCTGCAGATAGGATTTCCCGCGCATGGTGGCCACCGCCACTGCGGCCCGGCCGAAGCGCAGGAGCTTCTCCTTCACGTCCTCAGGGATGGAGGCATCGTCCGCCTCCTGTACGTCATGGCCGTAGATGCCGAAAGCGGGCAGGCCCTTCTGGGCATGGGTGGCCAGCACTGACGCCAGGTATACCGCGCCGGGGCGCTCCGTGCCGTTGAAGCCCCAGACGCCCTTGATGGTATTCGGATCCATGTCCATGGTCTCCGCGCCGTAGCACCAGCAGGGGGTCACGGTGAGGGTGATGTCCACGCCCGCCTTGCGGAACTTGTCCGCGCAGGCGGCGGTCTCGCCCACGCGCCCGATGGTGGTGTCCGCGATCACTACCTTCACCGGCTCCCCGTTGGAATAGCGCAGGTTCTCCTCGAAAAGCGCAGCCGCGGCCTTGGCCATGTTCATGGTCTGCTCCTCCAGGGATTCCCGCACCTTCAGATAGCCCCTCCTGCCATCTATGGTAGGACGGATGCCAATCACCGGATAATCGCCAATCAACCTGTTCTCTGCCATTGTATGTCCTCCTGTGAAATATGATAAGAAATATGATAAAAATCAGGTGACTTCATTATATCATACCGGCTCTTTTTTGCAAGTTCAAATAAATTTATTCCTTTTTACCATCTGGACGAATTCGTTGTTGTTCCTGGTCCTGGCGAACATGTCCAGGATACGGTCCGTGGCCTCGTCGGACTTCAGCCCGTTCAGGGCCCGGCGCATGATATTGATGGCGTCCAGCTCCTCATTGGTCAGGAGCAGATCTTCTCTCCTGGTGCCGGACTTGGCCAGGTCGATGGCCGGGAAGATGCGCTTCTCCGACAGCTTCCTGTCCAGGATCATCTCCATGTTGCCCGTACTCTTGAATTCCTCGTAGATCACGTCATCCATCTTGCTGCCCGTGTCCACCAGGGCCGTGGCCAGGATGGTCAGGCTGCCGCCTCCGCGCATGTTCCTGGCAGCGCCGAAGAACCGCTTGGGCATATGGAGCGCAGCGGGATCCAGGCCGCCTGAAAGGGTGCGCCCGCTGGGGGGTACTACCAGGTTGTAGGCCCTCGCCAGACGGGTGATGCTGTCCAGCAGGATGACTACGTCCTTTTTGTGCTCCACCAGGCGCTTCGCCCGCTCGATGACCATCTCGGACACCCTCTTGTGGTGCTCCGGCAGCTCGTCGAAGGTGGAATAGATGACCTCCACGTTGGTGCCGATGATGGCCTCCTTCACGTCCGTCACTTCCTCGGGGCGCTCGTCTATCAGCAGTATCAGCATGTGCACATCCGGCGTCGTGCGCAGGATGGACTTGGCCACCTCCTTCAGCAGAGTGGTCTTCCCTGCCTTGGGCGGCGATACGATCATGCCGCGCTGCCCCTTGCCGATGGGGCTGACCAGGTCCATCACCCGCATGGCCACGCTGCTGCCCGGCGTCTCCAGCTTGATGCGCTCATCGGGGAAGATGGGCGTCATGTCCTCGAAGGCCCTGCGCTTGGACGCTTCCTCGATGGTATAGCCGTTGATGGTACGGATGAACAGCAGCGCGCTGAACTTCTCCTGCTGGGTCTTGATCCGCTTGTTGCCCCGCAGGATGTCCCCGGTCTTCAAGCCGAAGCGCCTTATCTGGCTGGGCGCCACATAGACATCGTTCTCCCCGGGCAGGTAGTTCTCGCAGCGGATGAAGCCGTAGCCGTCCGGCATGACCTCCAGGATGCCGCTGGCCTCCTCGCCGCTGTCCAGCTCCTTGGGATAGGTCTTCTCGTCATAGACCTCGTTGGAGCGGGCAGGACGCTGTGGAGCCGCCGGCTGGGCGGATGCGGCAGCCGGGGCGCTCTGCCCTGCCGCCTGAGGCGCCGGGGCCGCTGCCTGGGCCGG
>CAMTBF010000283.1 GCA_947068385.1 uncultured Lachnospiraceae bacterium | reverse complement strand
GTTCTTCATCAGGAGCAGCAGGATATTGTACTCGATCGGAGTCATCTTCACGGGCTCCCCGTCCACCATCACCTGCTTGGTGTCGTCATTGATGACCAGGCCCCCCACCTGATAGACGGCCTTGCTCTCCGCGTTCAGGCTCCCCAGGGAAGTGTACCTGCGCAGGTTGGACTTGACCCTGGCCACCAGCTCCAGCGGGTTGAAGGGCTTCGTGATATAATCGTCCGCGCCGATGTTCAGGCCGAGGATCTTGTCCGTGTCCTCGGACTTGGCGGACAGCATGATGATGGGGATGCTGCTGTACTCCCGGATCTTCAGGGTGGCACGGATGCCGTCCAGCTTCGGCATCATGATGTCCATGATCAGAAGGTGGATCTCCTCCTTCTTCAGCAGGTCGATGGCCTGCTTCCCGTCATAGGCCTTGAAGATGCAGTGCCCGTCCTGGCTCAGATAAATCTCTATCGCGTCCACGATTTCCCGGTCGTCGTCACACACAAGTATATTCGCCATATCTCATCACTCCGTTTTCCTGAAATTCCCCCCGCATCTATGAAACCACATCTTTTTTAAATGTTACATACCCAAAATCTGAATGTTTTCTTAATCTTTCAGCGCCAGGAACGCGGCCAGGCTCCCTCTCCTGCCGCCGCTGGCCCTGTGGGAGAACAGATACTCGCTGTTGTGGCAGGTGCAGATGTCCGTCACGGCCATATGGGAGGGCAGAAGGCCCGCCTGTCTTAAAATCAGCTCATTGGCCAGCCAGAGATCCAGCTGATACTTCCCGGGCTCCCTTCCGGGCAGTGCCACCTCCTCCCCAAGCAGACCGATGAACCGTTCCGCCACGTCCTCGCTGACCTCATAGCAGTCCCGGCAGATGGATGGCCCGATGGCCGCGTACAGATCCTCCGGCCTGCTCCCGAACTGCGCCTCCATGGCCTCCACCATCCGCGCTCCCATCCTGCCCACGGTGCCCCGCCAGCCGGAATGGGCCAGGCCGATGGCGCGGCGCTTGGGATCCACGAAGTAGAGCGGCACGCAGTCCGCGTAGAAGGTGTTCAGCACCAGGCCCGGCTCGTCCGTCACCATCCCGTCCACATCCGCGTAGTCCCGGGGGCGCAGGATCCCCTTCCCCTTATCCGCCGAAGTCATGCGGCGGATGTTCGTGGTATGCGTCTGGTGGGACGCCACCATGTCCGACACCTCACAGTCCAGCACCCTGGCGATGCGCCGGTAGTTCTCCAGCACGTTCTCCCGGTTCTCGTCCCTGTCCACGCTGAAGTTCATGGTGGCGCATTCGCCTCTGCTCACGCCCCCCAGGCGGGTGGTGAACAGATGCTTTACGGTTCCCGTCCGCTCCAGCAGCGGGAACGTCAGATATTCCAGAGGCTCCCCGCCCTCCGTCAGCGCAAGGTTCTGCCGCACCGTCCGGCCGCACCGCTCCTGTAGGGCCCGGCTCCCCGGATCCACGCCCTGCCCTGGCTGCCCGCCTCTTTCTGTCCGCTGTATCTGAAACATAGATCTCTACCTCCCGTCAGCATCCCCGTGTATAAATATGCGGAAAAGCGTTCTGCACCCACTGTATCTCGCTGCCCTGGATGCCCACCACGTCATATCTGACGCCCGTCCCGTCTCCCAGCCCGTGGGCGTACCTGTAGTAATCCGCCACCCTGCAGATCCGCCGCTGCTTGCGGTAGTCCACGGCCTCCAGGGCATAGCCCTTTTCCGAGGCGCTGCGGTACTTCACCTCCACGAACACCAGGTATCCCTGGTGGCGGCCGATCAGGTCGATTTCGCCCTGCCTGCAGCGGAAGTTGGCCTCCAGCACCTGCATGCCCCTCTCCGTCAGATATTCCGCGGCCTGCCTCTCCTTGTCCGCTCCTACCCTGCGCTTGTTCATGCTACCTCTTGATCTTCCCCTTGATTTTGTCCATGGAATCCACGAACACCAGTATCTCCGCCACCACCTCGTAAAGCTCCGGCGGTATCATGTCCCCGATGTCCAGCCGGGACAGCGTGTCCGCCAGCTTGTCGTCCCGGTGCACGGGCACATCGCTTTCCCGCGCCTTTTCGATGATCTTCTCGGCAAGGATCCCCCGGCCGCTGGCGATGACCCTGGGAGCCGCGTCCGAGGGGTCGTATTCCAGCGCGATGGCCTGCTTCAGCTTCCCGTCCTTTTCTCTCTTTCCGTCCATGTAATGCCCCCTCTAGTCATGTGTCTATGTGCGGACGTCAAAAGCGTACCTGGACAGCATGACGCCCCTCTCCTGCCTCAGAAGCGGCTCCAGCCCGCCCTTGGCCGCGGTCTTGTCCGCCTTCTCCTCCCTGACGGCCATGGCATAGCTGCAGTCATACCCCCTGGCGCGCAGGCGCTCCGTCAGGATGTCCATGTGGGCCGCCATGAAATCTATCATCTCATCGTCCCGGAGGTAGAACTTCGTGCTCACCTTGCTGCTCTGCATGGCCACATAGACGTCCACCGGCCCCAGGTTCTCCATGTCCAGATGCAGCAGGGCGCTGACGTTCCCGTCCTTCTTCGCCAGGTTCTTCTTGTTGGTGTAGACGTACAGATCCCCGTGGGCGTCCCGCTGCTGCAGGCGCAGGGGAAGCTGTACATAGCTGTACATCTGGTTGAGCTGCTGCAGGAAGTCCACGCTCTGGGACAGGGAGGCCGTGGCGCGGAAAGCCTCCGTGCCGCTCTGCCCCGCATGCTCCAGGGCCGTGGCCAGGCCTTTGAGCTGCCTGTCCAGCCTGCGGTACAGCTCCTCCACCCTGCCCGGGACGGCCAGCTCCTCCGGCCGCAGCACCCAGTCCCCCTTCAGGGCATCGGCGAAAAACGCCCGGAAATTCTCCCCGGAGAACAGCCGCTCCAGGGCCTGCATGGCGCCGGCGGAGTTCCTCGCGCCCTCCGCAAGGGCTCCCAGCTTCGTGAAGAGCTGCAGCGCGTCCGTCTGGCCGGCCGCGAACTGCAGGATCTGGCCCCGCAGCTCGGAAGCCTCCTGGGGCGTCAGGTTCAGCTCGTCCATCAGGGCCATGGCCTCCTCGGCCACAGCCGCCCGCAGCCCTGCCTGTGCCGCATCCGCCGCGTTCCCGGCCTGGAGGGCGGCCGCTTCCCCCTGCCCCGCCGCCTGCCCTGCCCCGGCCGTCCCGGCCTCCGCCTCCGCCATTTCTGCCGCCAGGGCCAGGAGCGCGTCCGCGGCAGAGCCCCGGGCAGCCTGCACCGCTGCCGCCCCTGGAGATGCGCCCTCAGCCAGCGGCTGTCCGGCCTGCCCGTCTTCCCGGACATTGCCCGGGGCAGCTCCCCCTCCCGGTGCGACATCTGTATCAGCGCCCCCCATTCCCTGGGCTGCTCCCGCTTCCTGGGCATTGCCCGCTCCATCGGCAGTCCCGTCTCCCTGCCCCGCTTCCCGGATCAGGGAGAGCACCTCCTGGTACAGCCTCACCGCACCGGAGACGTCCCCCTCGGCCATCATGGAATCGAATACCTCCGGCAGCGCTCCCAGGATGTCCTCCATGCCCCCCGTGAGCTGATGGGTCAGGTTCCTGTAGGAGGCCATCTGGTTCACGTTGGCCTCGTTCACCGGCATCTGCAGCTTGTGGAGATTGATGATGTCCGCCACCGTGGCCTGGGGGAAGCTGTTGATCTCCCGGAAGATCTGCTGGAGGCTTCCCTTGTTCACGGGAAGCCCCGCGGCCATCAGCTGCTCCGTCATGTCCACGGTGGCGCGGTTCAGGGGAAGCCCCGCCATATCCAGCGCCTTCATCACGTTCACGTCCGTGGCCACATTGGTGAAAAGGGGGCTCAGGGTAAGGGCGCTCCCGTTGTTCTTCACCTCGAAGGTCATGTTCTTCCCGATCTCGATATTCATGTTCCGGTCGATCCGGGCGTTCAGCACCATGTCCTCGGAAAGCCTGATCTGCACCTCATTGCCGTTCCTGGCGACGATCTCGCCGCTGATGGTCTGTCCCGGCACCAGGGAACGGATCTGGCGGTTCATCAGCTCCGCCTGGGCCGGGGTGGGCTGGGGGGCATGGGCCGCATTGTCCGTCCGTACCTCTCCTGAAAACAGCTGTGACAGTTTCATCCGCGCTCTCCTTTCTCATTCCTGGACTCTCTGAATCAGCCAACCTGCTTAGATGATGTTCCTGATGAAGCTCCTTCTGTGTATGGGCGTGGGGCCGTATCTGCGCAGCGCCTCCATATGCTCCGCGCTCCCATAGCCCTTGTTTCCTGCAAAACCGTATTCCGGGAAAATCTTGTCGTATTCCCGCATCATCCTGTCCCTGGTGACCTTGGCGATGATGCTGGCGGCGCCGATGGAGATGCTCTTGGCATCCCCCTTGACGATGGGCACCTGGGGGATGGAGACCCTGGGGATGGTCACCGCGTCGTTCAGCAGGACGTCCGGCCTGCAGGTCAGGCTGCCGATTGCCTCCCGCATGGCCTCATAGGTGGCCTGCAGGATGTTGATCTCGTCAATCCGCTCCGGCGAGGCATATCCCAGCCCGCAGGAGACGGCCTGCTCCATGATGACGTCGTAAAGCTCCTCTCTCTTTTTTTCGGACAGTTGCTTTGAATCATTTATATACAAAATCCTGCAGCCCCTGGGAAGGACCACTGCTCCGGCCACCACAGGGCCCGCCAGAGGCCCTCTCCCCACCTCGTCTATCCCGCAGATATAGTCGCAGGCCCCATACTGCTCCTCGTACACACGGATCGTCTCGATCCGCTGCCTCTCCCGCTCCAGGGCGGCCAGGCGCTTCGCTGCCGTCTCCGCCAGCTTCCTCACGCCCTCCCGCTCATCCGTGGAATACTCCTTTATAAATTCAGGCAGCTCCTCTATGGTCGCTGCCTGAAGAATCCTCTTTATCTCACTGGTACTTTTCATTCGATTCCTTTCGTCCCTCTTCCGTGCCATAGGGCCTGGGCTACTGGTGCTTCAGGATGCCTAGCTTGGACAGGGGCCAGATGCGCACCCATGCCCTGCCTACGATATCGTCGCGGTGGATATTCCCCACGATCTCCTTGCGGCTGTCCGTGCTGTTGTTGCGGTTGTCCCCCATGACGAAGTACTCGTCCTCTCCCAGGACGATAGGTTCGACCGCGATGCCCACATTCTGCGGCGCGATGACCTCCCTGCCGTAGCTCTCCGAAAGCAGCTCGCCGTTGATATAGATGTTACCCTGCAGATCGATCTGCACCGTCTCTCCGGGAAGCCCGCGCCGGAACAGGAGAACAGAGGATGAGCAAAGTAATGAAAGAGATGATA
>CAMTBF010000282.1 GCA_947068385.1 uncultured Lachnospiraceae bacterium | reverse complement strand
TGCCGTAGTCCTTGATGTCATGGTTGCGCTTGATCGCGGAGGCCGCCAGATCCCCCACCATGCTCATCACCGCCCCCGCGCCGCAGATCGCCGCGATCGCCCAGGCGATGCGCCTGTCCGGGAATGCCTTCTCCACGAAGAGGCACCCGTACAGCCATCCGATCAGCGCCGCCCCCAGCACGCCGCCGATGCAGCCCTCCAGCGACTTCTTGGGGCTTAAGACGGGGAAGATCTTCTTCCTGCCGATGAGCTTCCCCACCGCGTAGGCGCAGGTGTCGCACCCCCAGGAGCTGATGAGGATCATCCACACCATGTAGATGCCCTGGGGAGCCATCCTGGTCTGGTAGACGAAGGACAGGAGCACCGGCGCGTAGAGGAAGGAGAACGCCGCAGCCATGGTCCGGTTCGCGTCGTATCGGGGAAACGCCAGCACATAGACGAACAGCATCGCCAGGAACGTCCCCACGATGCACATCAGCAGGAAGGTATCCCCCGCCGACAGGTACAGCAGCAGGTAATAGGCCAGGATACCCGCCATCCCGGCCCATTCCAGCCCGCCCGGCACAGCGGTGGCGCTGCCCTTGCCGCCTCCGCCACTTCCCAACGCCTTCGTCAGCTCCCGGAAGCCCACCAGCGAGATGCAGCATAGAATCGCCGCAAGCACCCATCCTCCATAGCTCATGGCGCCTATGGCGATAACCAACAATACAATTCCGCTTGCCAACCTGGTCCAAAACATTAGCCCATCCCCCTATTCTTGTCCGCGCCGCTTCTCCCGGGGCCCGCTGCCCCGCCTCTTAAGCGTTTTTCAGCCCGCCGAACTTCCTGTCTCTATGATTATATGCCTCCACGGCTTTTATCAATTCTTCTTTCGTGAAATCCGGCCACAGCACCGGCGTGAAATAGAATTCCGTGTAGGCCAGCTGCCACAGCAGGAAATTGGATATCCTCTGCTCGTTGCAGGTGCGGATCAGGAGATCCGGCTCCGGAATCCCCGCCGTGTCCAGGAAGCCGCTCAGGGTCTCCTCGGTAATCTCCTCGGGCCGCAGCCGCCCTTCGGCCACCGCCTCCGCCATCCGCCTGGACGCCCTGACGATCTCGTCCCTGCCCCCATAGTTGATGGCTATCTGGAAGTGCAGGCCGTCATTGGACTTCGTGGCCTCCTCCAGCTCCTCAATCCTGCTGCGGATGTCCCCGTCCAGCCGGGACTTCTCCCCCAGCACCCGGACGCACATGCGGTTCTTCTCCGCGGTCTTCAGACAGGTCTTCATATAGTTGCGCAGCAGCTTCATCAGCGCGTCCACCTCGTCCTGGGGACGGTTCCAGTTCTCCGTGGAGAAAGCGTACACGGTCAGGTACTGGATCCCCATCCGATAAGCGTCCTCGCAGATGGTCTCCACGGTCTTCGCCCCCTGCACATGGCCATAGTTGCGGGGCATCCCCTTGGCCCTGGCCCATCTGCCGTTTCCGTCCAATATGATCGCCACATGACGCGGCATCTTCAGTTCTTCGCCCATTTCCGCTCCTATCTGCCCGTCCGCCGGCCCCAGGCCCGCAGGGGTTCGCTGTCCCGTCTTTTTCTATCCGGATTGCCGTCTCCAACAAAGCAAGGGGGAACAGATGTCCTCTTCCGCTCCCCCATACGTATTCCCGCTTTCCAGCGCTCCGCGCTAAACGGTCATGATCTCCTTGGACTTCTTCTCCATCAGGGCGTCCACTTCCTTGATATACTTGTCCGTCAGCTTCTGGAGCTGGTCCTCCAGCTGCTTCACCTCGTCCTCGGAGGTGTCGGCCTTGCCCAGCTTCTTCAGCGCGTCGTTGCCGTCCCTGCGGATGTTGCGGATGGCCACCTTGCCCTCCTCCGCCTTCTTCCGGACGTCCTTCGCCAGATCCTTTCTGCGCTCCTCCGTCAGCTCCGGGAACACCAGGCGGATCACGCTGCCGTCATTGGACGGGTTGATGCCGATATCCGATGTGAGGATGGCCTTCTCTATCGATTTGATCAGGGACTTCTCCCAGGGCGCTATCTGGATGACCCTGGCCTCCGGCACGGTGACATTGCCCACCTGCTGGATCGGCGTGGGCGTGCCGTAGTAGTCCACCCGCAGCTTGTCCAGGATATGGGGATTCGCCCGACCCGCGCGGATGCCGTTGTAGTCCCCCTCCAGATATTCGATCGCCTTCCTCATCCTGTCTTCGTACACCTGTAGCCTGCTGTCCATATCTTCGTCCTCTCCTTCTTCGCCTTTTATACCGACACTTTCGTGCCGTTGAAATTCCCTTTCAGGGTATTCACGATGCTGTTCTCCTCATTCAGCCCGAAGACCCACATAGGTACCTTGTTGTCCCGGGCCAGGATGGATGCGGTCATGTCCACCACATGGAGATTCTTCGCGATGACCTCGTCTATGGTCACCTCGCTGTATTTCTTCGCCTCCGGGTTCACCTCCGGGTCGTCGTCGTACACCCCGTCGATGGACTTCGCCAGCAGGATCACGTCCGCCTCCACCTCGATGGCCCGCAGCACCACGCCCGTATCCGTGGAGAAATAAGGATGTCCCGTGCCCCCCGCAAAGAACACCACCCGGCCCTCCGAGAAGCATTCCACCGCCCTGTCCTTGGAAAAAAGCTCTGTGAAGGAGCCGCATGCGAAGGGGGTCAGGATGTTGGTCCCCATCCCCGTGGAGCGGAAGATCTCCGACACGTAAATGCAGTTCATCACCGTGGCCAGCATGCCGATCTGATCCGCCTTGGTACGGTCGATGTTCTCGCTGGTCCTGCCCCTCCAGAAATTGCCGCCGCCGATGACGATGCCCACCTGTATGCCGCTGTCCACGAGCTCCTTTACCTGCAGGGCGACCCCTCTCACCGTCTCCTCGTCGAAGCCTGTCTTCTTCCGGCCCGCAAGGGCCTCCCCGCTCAGTTTCAATAGTATCCTCCGCGTTGTCACCACATCCTTTCCCGTTGCTCTGTCAGGCAGGCGTATGCCTGTCTTCCCATTCTCTGTCGTTACCTGTCGGAACCGGATGCCTCCTGGCTCCCGCTCTCCCACTGTATGTGCTGGACTACGGAGGTCTCGTCCGTAATCGGCAGGAGGGCCGTGTCCTCCATGGCCTGAATCGTCTCGATGATCTCCGGCAGCGCCTCCAGCGTGGTGGTCTTCGCCGCCCCGTCATGCATCAGCACCACGGAGGTGCCGTGGTCCTTGATGGTGGCGGTGCAGTTCTCTATCAGCATCTCCACGGGGACCAGGAAGCTCCCCCCGTCGCCGGAGGAGATGTTCCAGTCGAAGAAGCGAATGTCCTGGCTGTCCAGGTATTCCGCGAACCTGCGCATGTCGATGTGGCTGACGGCATTGGAGCTCCCGCCGGGGAACCTGTAGATCCTGCTCTCCACCCCGGTGACCTCGCAGAGATAGTCCCGGGCCCTCTCAAAGTCCTCCGCGAAGCTCTCCACGGATTCATATATCTGGTCATAATCGTGGGTATAGGAGTGCATCCCCAGGGTATGCCCTTCCTCCACGATCCGCCGCAGGCTTTCCTCCGCCTGGCTGCCCTCTCTCCCCACCACGAAAAAGGTGGCCTTCACGCCGTACCTGTCCAGGATGTCCAGGATCTCCTCCGTATTGGCGCTGGGGCCGTCGTCGAAGGTCAGGTAGACCTTGTGGGCCGCCTCAGGTTCCCCGGAACCGGATGCCCGGCCGCCGGGGCCCGCTTTTTCACCGCTCTGGCCAGATCCCCGATCGCCTGCGACCCCCTGGCCGCTGACCTGGGCCGTGCCTGTCCGTGCCGCTTCCCCTGCAGGACCCTCCCCGGAGCCTCCGTCCTGTCCGTCCGCCCTCCGGGCGGCCGGGGCCTCAGCCAGCTCTTCCAGCCTGTCCTGCTGCCGCGCCGCGATTTGGGCCAGTCTGTCCATCCTCTCCTTCAGAGCCTCTATCCTCTGGCTCAGGCCCCATATCTGGATCAGGAGGACGGCGCACAGCAGCATCCACACCGCCGTCCACATCCTGCCCGCCGCATTGCCCTTTCCGCCACGCTTCGGCTCCTTTTTCGCCGTCCTTTTTGCTGCCCCTTTTGCCGCCTGTCCCGCGCCGTCCTTTGATATGTCATCTTTCCGTACATCTCTTACCGAAAATTCATCTTTCGAAATATGATCTCCCGACCTATTTCGTCCTGACATACTCACTCCCGGTTCATGCTTTCCGCTCTCAGCTTTCAGTATAGCATATTCCTCTTTTCAGGGAAAGACAAAAATGAAAAAAGGGCGTGAAAAAAATGCGCCCCCTGAAAACCGGCTCACTCAGGCCTCTCCTCCGATGCGCAGGCCCCGCCGCAGCCGGCACATCCCCCGCAGCAGCTGCCGCCGCTCCCGCCGCAGCCTGAACCCCCGGCTGAGCATCCGGCGCATCCCCCGGCGCACTGCCCGCTGCGCAGCTTCCTGATCTGGCCGCGGAGAATAAAGAATACGGCGGCCGCCAGAGCCGCAATGATGATCATGTCCGCCATCTGTCCGTCCCTCCTGATTTTATTTGAGAATCATTCTCATTAAAGTATATGCCATGGGGGGAGGGATGTCAAGACTCTTTCTGCAAAGCAGGCTTTGCACCGATACGGAAAGCATCCCAATAAGCGATATCCGCTTTGGCCAGGCACGCCTTCAGGCCCTTATCGGATGTCACTACCGTCATATCCCGTCCGGCTGCAATGGCTTCCCGTGCAGTCGCCGCGATCATCGCATCCATCGATGCGAAATTATGTACCAGCGCCTGGACGATCAATTGCTCTGCCGTCTGAATCGTCTTGTCATCAAACGGCAGGATATTCACTGTGACCAAAGAGGATGTCCCGTTTATCGTCTCCTGTATCAGTTTCTGCCAGCCGCTGATCTCGCGCCTGTTCCAACGGGCCCTGGGAGCCGTGTACCACTGATTCTGACAGGGCTCTCCCGTCTTGGAGATACATCGCGTGCATCTCTGGAAGCCGCCGCTGTTTCCCCGGGAGTATTTCCCGAGGACAGAGATGATCTCGATTTTCGTAATAGTGGAGATGAACAGACGGCCGCTCATAAGCGTACTTATTTCCGCACAGAAGGCCGACCGCCCTTTCTGTTGCTCCCTTGATTCCCTCAGAAGATTATAATATGCATTTGTATCCAGCAGGTACTCTTTCGGCATTTCTATATTCCCCTTCACTTCTCCAGACGATTTTCCAGCGGCAATCCTATTCATTTGGAAATTCCTGGAACAGTACGTCGATTGCGTCAGCGTCCATGG
>CAMTBF010000281.1 GCA_947068385.1 uncultured Lachnospiraceae bacterium | reverse complement strand
GTGTTCTTCTATGTGTTCGTACAGGTGTTCCTCCTGGCTGCCGTGGCCATGGTGCCCGTCATATATGAAAAGGCCAACCGGCTGCTGCTGAACAATATGTGCATGCTCATGGGAACCGGACTGTGCATAATCTCCCGGATTTCCTTCAACCAGGCGGTGAGGCAGTATATCATCGTACTGCTGTCCCTGGCGGTGTCCCTGTTCATCCCCTGGATCCTGTCCCAGATACGCTTCCTGAAGAAGCTGACCTGGGTATATGGCGGCGCGGGCATCGTGATGCTGGGCATGGTCCTGCTCTACAGCGAGGTCACCTACGGCGCGGAGATTTCCTTTACCATAGGGGGCCTGACCTTCCAGCCCTCGGAGTTCGTGAAGATCGTCTTCGTCTTCTTCCTGGCCGCCGCCCTCTGGGAGGACGCCTCCCTCGTCAGGGTGGGCCTGACGGCTGTGGTCGCCGGGGCCCATGTGGTGATCCTGGTGCTGTCGAAGGACCTTGGGAGCGCGCTGATATTCTTCGTTGGCTACGTGTTCGTAGTATTTGCCGCCACAAGGAATTATCTCTATCTGCTGGCCGGGGCAGTGGGAGGGAGCGGCGCGGCCTGGGGAGCCGTGAAGCTCTTCGGTCATGTGAGGGACAGGGTCCTGACATGGCGCGATCCCTGGAGCTATATCGATAAGGAGGGCTATTCCATCACCCAGTCGCTTTTCGCCATCGGCAGCGGCAACTGGTTCGGCATGGGGCTGCTGAAGGGAAATCCCACGGCGATACCCTTTGTGGAGAAGGACTTCATCTTTTCCTCCGTATGCGAGGAGCTGGGGGTGGCCTTCGGCATCTGCGTCATCCTGCTCTCCGTGGCCTGCTTTCTGGAGATGATGCGGATGTCGGCCCTGATCAGGGACAGGTTCTACCAGCTGGTGGTATACGGAATCGGCATCATGTATATCTTCCAGATATTCCTGACCATCGGGGGCGGCATCAAGCTGATTCCCCTGACCGGCGTCACGCTGCCCTTCATCAGCTATGGGGGCAGCTCCGTGATGACGACGATGATCATGTTTTTCCTGATCCAGGGCATCTACATCAGGCTACAGCAGGAGGGAGGCAGGCATAATGCCAGAAAAGGAAAAGAAACGCCGTCCGGCAGCGGCCGGGAAAAAGACCGATAACAAAAAGAGCCGAAGCGCCCGCTACAGCGCCAACAGGCCTGAGATCATCGCCACATGCTGCTTCTTCGGGCTGCTGTTCGCGGCGCTGATCGGATACCTGAGCTATTTTACGGCCACCAGCGAGCAGGAGATGATCAACAACAGCTACAATTCCAGGCAGGAGATCCTGCTGTCCAGGAACTACCGCGGCACGATCTACTCCAGGGACGGGGACGTCCTTGCCGAGACCAGGCTGGACGCGGACCAGGAGGAGTCCAGGGTATACCCCTACGGCAAGCTGTTCGCCCATGCCGTGGGCTATGCCACCAAGGGCCGCACAGGCGTGGAGTCCCTGGCCAACTACTACCTGATCAACACCAACACCTCCCTGGCCAACAAGGCGGCCAACGACATCGCCGGCATCAAGAACCCCGGAGACAGCGTCTATACCACCCTGGACGTGGACCTTCAGCAGGTGGCGGACGACCAGCTCAATATCTACAAGGGAGCCATCGTGGTGACGGAAGTCGCCACGGGGAAGATACTGGCCATGGTGTCCCATCCGGGCTTCGACCCCAATGAGATTGGAGCGATCTGGGATTCCATCGTGGCGGATGAAGACAGCTCCGTATTATTGAACCGTGTGACCCAGGGGCAATACCCTCCCGGCTCCACCTTCAAGATTGTGACGGCGCTGGAGTACATCCGGGAAAATCCCGATACCTACAACGATTATTCCTATCAGTGCAATGGGTATTTCAGCTCCGGCACCGGGCGCATCAACTGCTACCATGGGACCAACCACGGGCAGGTGGGCTTCGAGAGCTCCTTCGCGAAATCCTGCAATTCCTCCTTTGCCAATATCGGGGTCAACCTGGAGCAGGAAAGCTTCGAGGAGACCCTGGAGGAGCTGCTGTTCAACAAGCCGCTGCCCGTGGACTTCCCCTACTCGGAAAGCAAGGCAAACGTGGTGGACAGGGTGTCCATGAACGAGCTGATGCAGACCTCCATCGGCCAGGGCAGGACCCAGATTTCGCCCCTCCACCTGAACATGATCACCAGCGCCATCGCCAACGGCGGAATCCTCATGAAGCCCTATGTGGTAGACCGGGTAGAGAACGACGCGGGACGGATCATAAAATCCTTCCAGCCCTCCGCCTACGGGAGCCTGATGACCCAGGAGGAGGCGGGAATCCTGAAGGGCCTGATGGAGTCCGTAGTGGAGGAGGGCACCGGCAGGAAGCTCTCCGGCTTGAGCTACACCGCCGCCGGGAAGACGGGCTCCGCGGAGTACAATGACGTAAAAGAGGACAGCCATGCATGGTTCACCGGTTTCGCGCCGGTGGAGGAGCCGGAAGTCTGCGTCACGATCATCGTGGAGGGGGCCGGAAGCGGCGGAGATTACGCGGTCCCCATCGCCAGAAGGATCTTCGATGCCTATTTTGGCGGCGGGTCATGACATTCCGCGAAAAAATAAGTATTGCACTTCCGGGGAGATTGGACTATACTATTCCTAGTCAAGCAAGTGGCACACCAGTCAGGAGGAATTGCAATGATGGAAGCAACAAGCTGTGGTGGTGTGGTAATTTTTCGTGGAAAAATCCTGCTCTTGTACAAGAACTACAAGAACAAGTACGAGGGCTGGGTTCTGCCGAAAGGCACTGTGGAGCAGGGGGAGGACTACAAGGACACGGCCCTGCGGGAGGTGCTGGAGGAATCGGGAGCGAAGGCGACCATCATAAAATATATCGGGAAGAGCGAGTATACGTTCAACGTGCCCGAGGATATCGTGGAGAAGGAAGTGCACTGGTATCTGATGATGGCCGACAGTTATTACAGCAAACCACAAAAGGAAGAATTCTTTTCGGATTCAGGCTATTACAAGTACCACGAGGCATATCATCTGCTGAAGTTCGCGAATGAGAAGCAGATATTGGAAAAGGCGTATGAGGAGTATCTGGAGCTGAAGAAGAGCAATCTATGGGGCAGCAAGAAATATTATTAGAATATCATCCGAATTTGTACCTGGGTGAGGGCATTAAGAAGAAAAAACTGGATAAAATAAAGAAAAAGCTGGAAAACAAGCCCCTTTTTTCCGGTGTATTTCTGATTTCCCTTTCCCGCAACCCGTTCGATCAGCTGGAAATCTATGAGGCGAGGCAATTGTGCCAGCCCTATTACCGCAAATGCCCGCCCTATGTGGTAGGCATAGCGAAGAACAGGGATGAGGCCATTGCCCTGGTGGAGGAAATCGTAACCGAATGCCTGGCGGTCAGGGGCGACTGCGCGTTGAAGGAGTATCTGCGATGTTAGCTATCGTTTTAAAGGTTCTGTCCATACTCGGCATAGTCCTTCTGGCAGTGCTGGCGGTGATGCTCCTCGGGCTTGCGCTGGTCCTGTTCTTCCCCTTCACCTACAGGCTCTCCGGCAGCAAGGACGCGGAAGGCTTGCGGCTTTCCGTGAAGGTGAACTGGCTCTTTGGGATGTTTCGGGTGCGGTTCCGATACCCGCAGCCCGGACGGCTTACGGCCAAGGCGCTGTGGTTTTCCCTGCTCGATATGAAAATCCCGCCGGAGAAGACGGTTCGGGAGGAGACGGACAGCGGTTCGGCGGATACAGGCTCCCCCGCAGGGAAAAAGGCTCCGCGGAAAGCAGCCCCCTCAAAGCCCTCGGAGCCGGAATCTGCCGAAGCTGCGGAACCGAAAGCGATTGATTCGGAATCAGCCCCCGAAGGAGCCGTCCCCAACGCTGCAGAAGCCACGGACGACACGGACGACCAGAAAGCGGAAGGCTCCCCTGACGCTGCGGCTTCCCCGGAAGCAGGGCCATCGGATGCAGGCCCCTTTGGAAAGATTTCTCAAAAAATTCAGGGGATAAAGTACACAATCTATAATATATATGATAAAATAAAAGGAATCTGGGAGAATATATCCTATTATATGGAGCTTCTGCAGGAGGAGAACACAAAGCAGCTGGCCGCCCACGCCTTTTCCCGGGCTGGCCGGATCCTCAAGGGCATCCGGCCGAAGCATGTGAAAGTAAGGCTGCTCTTCGGCACAGGCTCTCCGGATACCACAGGCTACCTCTACGGCGCCTACTGCATCCTGTCCGCCCCGCTGGGGGCAGGCGTGTGCGTGACGCCCGACTTCGAGGAGAAGAGGCTGGAGGGAGAGTTCGACATAGCCGGACACGTACTGGTATGGACGTTCGTGATAAACGGCCTGAGGCTCGTCCTGGACAAAAAGCTGCGCATATTCCTGCGGAAGCTGAAAGCAGGACAGAAGAAACTCAAAGAAGCTGCCGCATAGCAGCGGGGACAGGAAGGGCATTCCATGGAAGAAGAGCATTCCAAGGCAAAGAAAGTCCGGCATGACCTGGCATAAGAATGGAGGAGAATATGGCAGAGAAGGAAAGAGAGAATCAGTTTCAGGGAGTCGTAGAGTCATTGCTCAGAGGCATGGATACGGTGCTGTCCACCAAGACAGTGGTGGGGGAGGCCACGAAGATCGGCGATACCATCATCCTGCCCCTGGTGGACGTGAGCTTCGGCGTAGGCGCAGGGGCAGGCAGCAACGGGCAGAAGAGCTCCTCGTCCGGCGCGGGCGGCCTGGGCGGCAAGATGACACCCAGCGCGGTGCTGGTCATAAAGGACAATGCCGTCAAGCTGGTGAACATCAAGAACCAGGACGCTGTCACCAAGGTGCTGGACATGATCCCCGACCTGGTGGACAAGTTCACCAAGTCCAAGAAGAAGGACGGCAAGGCCGGGACGGAAGAGATCTCCGACGCGGAGGTGGTGGACATCGCGTTCCCGGAGGAGGAAGCGGAAGAGGGGCATTCCACGGAAGAGCCAGAGGATTGACATTTTCCGCGCCCGGGGCGCATATGATAGAGTGATACCACGAAGCCTGAGGCATCATGAAGAAAATCATAGGACTCGTCGCTCTTCTCATAGCGATCGGCATGCTGATCATGCTGATCGCCCACAACCGGCTGGTGGGCCTGATCATCATCGCTCTGTTGCTGTTCCTGGGATATAATTGCTTCTGCGGGGATTGAAGCGTGCCAATCGAATTGAAAAGCAATTATATACCAGGAACAGCAACAGAGCGATGATGATCAGGCCCACCAGCCGG
>CAMTBF010000280.1 GCA_947068385.1 uncultured Lachnospiraceae bacterium | reverse complement strand
ATATTTGCGCTTTCTGGCAGCTTCAGACTTCTTCTTGCGTCTTACGCTCGGCTTCTCGTAATGCTCGCGCTTGCGAATCTCCTGCTGGATTCCAGCTTTCGCACAACTTCTCTTGAAACGGCGCAATGCGCTGTCCAATGTTTCGTTCTCTTTTACGATTACGTTCGACATGTCCACCCGACCCTCCCTTCAGTCCCTCAAGCAACATGACTGATTGGGTTATTTTTTATGTATCGCATATAGCCCATACACAAGTTTTATTATATCATAAATGCCGTGCACGTCAACAGTTTTTTACAGTTTTTAGCATAAATTTTTTCAGCACTGGTTTCGGGCCGGTGAACCGCCCTGAAATTCCTCCGAAAAGCACAGCGTGATCCGAAGCAGCCCTCCCTCCAGGCCGGCTGTCGCCTCCCCGCCCATCTGCCGCATCAGCTCCCGCACGATGAACAGCCCCAGGCCGGAGGAGCCTTTCCTGCGGGCGGGGTCGCTTTTGTAGAACCTGTCGAAGAGCTGCTCCGGATCCGGGAGGCTCCCCTCCGGGACAGGATTCTCGAAGGTAAGCAGGTTCCCGGTCTGGACGATGGAGATCCCGCCCGTGCCGTGCACCAGCGCGTTTGTGATCAGATTCAGGAATACCCGCCGCAGGGCCTCCTGGTCCGCCATGACCCGGAAGCCTTCCGTCTCGAAGCTCACCGCGGGGGCCGTGCCCGCCTCCTGGAACCTGGCATACAGGCCAAGCAGGCATTCCCCCAGGAGGGGCAGCACCTGGAGGCTCTCCGGGGACAGGCGGAAATCCCCGCCGGTGACCTTTGTATACAGGAACAGCTCCTCCAGCATGTCCTCCAGCTCCCGCAGCCGCCTCTCCACGGCATCCAGGTAATGCTGCCGCTTTTCGGCGTCTGTGCACTCCTGGGCCAGCTGGACGTACCCGAACGCCCCGGTGAGGGGCGTCCGGATATCGTGGGCCAGGCCGGTGATGTCCTGTTTGAGCTGCTTCTCGGCCTGTTCGTACTGGAGATGGTTCCTGTCCCTGGCCTGCAGGACATGGTTCAGCATCCGGCAGAGGGCCAGCAGGGGCTTGTGGCGGCTGTTCAGCGTCAGCTCTATATGGCTCCCCTCCGCCACCTCCTCCAGCTGCCGGCAGAGGGAGCCCAGCTCAGCCCTGTAACGGATCCATGCGAACCCCAGCCAGAGACACAGCACGCAGACGACCGCCAGAATAATCTCCATGTCACCCCTTGCCCTTTCCTTTCTCGGCCTCAGCCTTCTTTCCTCTGTCCTCGGCTTTCTTTCCTTCTCAGCCTCAGATATCGCGCTTCCTGACGGCCGCCACTGACGCGGCGGAGTAAAGCGCCAGGAACGCAAGCCCCACAGCCACCGCTCTCAGGTCTCCCACAGACGCATAGGCGGAGGGCCCATAGGTCAGATTATAATAGATGGTATACTCCACCCAGCCGCCCAGATGGAACTGGCTGGTGATGCCGTGGAGCAGCGTCACGATCAGGCCGCTGCCAAGCAGCACGGCGCCCAGCACGCCGATGGTAGTGCTGCGGCTCAGCACGCAGAGCAGGATGATCAAAGCGGCGAAGCCTGTGGTCAGCACCCAGGCCCATCCCAGGTAGAACAGGGTTCCTCCTAAATCCGCCCAGGGAACCATGCCGCCAAACACCAGGTTCATAAGCGCCGTGAAGGCATAGCTTGCCACCAGGTACAGGAGGTTCAGGATGGCGGAGGCCATCAGCTTACTGCCGATATAGGTCCAGCGTTCCCTGTGCAGGGGCATGATGTTCTTCATGAAGCCCTGCTGGTAGTCCCCGCATACCAGCAGCGCCACGGCGATGCCGAAGATGAGGTTGTACGCTCCGCCGTCCATGGCCGACTCCCGGAACATCGCCAGCAAATCCGTGCCCTCCAGGAGGCTCCGCCCCTCCTCCAGCTCGCTAAGCTCCAGCAATCCTATCTTCACTGCGGTATCCTGCCCCTCCGGCGTGGCCATCAGCCAGACCATCAGATAGCACAGGAAGATGAGTGCCAGGATACAGGCAAAGCATACATAGATGAATTTGCTCCTCTTGATACGATAGAAATCCATGCGCAGCAGATTAAACATGCTCCCCGCCTCCCTTCCTGTCTTCCGCCAGATTGTCCATTCGGTTCAGAAAATACTCTTCCAGATCCATGTGATGGAATCCGGAGGAATAGACCTGTATCCGGTTCTCGATGAGTAGGTGGTTCAGCCATGCGCCGTCCTTCAGGTCATAGAGGCGTATCCGCCCATCGTCCATGACCTCCGCCTGCACCTGCGGGGCATGCTCCGAAATCAACGGCAGCGCGCGCTTGCTGTCGTCTACCTCTATCTGGAAATAGTCCCTGCAGTTGCCCTCCAATGTCTCCCTGTCGATCTGCTCTACCAGGTTCCCCTCCTTGATGATGCCGTAATGGGTGGCGATCTTGCTCAGCTCCCCCAGGATGTGGGAGCTGACGATGAGGGTCTTTCCCTCCTGGGAGAGCGCGGACAGGAGCTGCCGCACCTCCCTGGTGCCCTCCGGATCAAGTCCATTGATGGGTTCGTCCAAAATCAACAGATCCGGATTTCCTAAAAGCGCAAGGGCGATTCCCAACCGCTGCTTCATGCCCATGGAAAAATGGCGCACCTTTTTGTTGCCCACATTCGCCAGCCCTGTTGCGTCCAGCGCCTTGTCCACGCTCTTTTCATCTGCCAGCCCCATGCATTTGGCCTTCATCATCATGTTCTGCCTGGCGGTCATGCCCGGGTATAGGCCCGTGGACTCTATCAGGCATCCCAGCCGCCTGGCCACGTAAGAATCCTCCGCCGGCTTCCCGAAGAGCCTGATTTCCCCCTCCGTGGGCTTCGCCAGCCCGCAGAGCATCTTCAGCGTGGTGGACTTCCCGGCCCCGTTCCTTCCGATGAATCCGTAGATGGCCCCCTGCCTCACCTGCATGTCCAGGTGGTCCACTGCCGCTTTCCCATTGTAGGATTTGGTCAGCGACAGGGTCTCTACGGCCAGCTTTTCCTTTTCTTCTGCCATTCCTGAAACTCTCCTTTCCTGATCTGCCCTCTATTCTGAACCGTAAGATTTCAAAAAGCGCTCAGAAAGGTTTAAGAAAGGGTAAAGTTTCAGCTCAGCTTAAAGCCCATGCCCCAGACGGTCTGGATATAGGCGTCCGTGCCGCTCTCCTTCAGCTTGCTGCGGATATTGCTGATGTGGACATTGATGGTCTTGTCCTCGGCCAGGTATTCCTCCCCCCAGGCGTACTCGTAAATCATCTGCTTGGAGAACACCCGTTTGGGGTTCCGGATCAGCAGCTCTAATATCAGGAACTCGTGCCGCGTCAGCGCAATCGGCATCCCCGCGGCGGTCATCTCCTGCCTGTCCGGGTGCAGCGTCCATTCCCGGTAGGTGTAGATCCGCCCCTGGGGCGGCCCGCCCTCGGAGCCCGCTCCCCGCTCCCGCCTGCGCAGCTGCACCTGGATCCGCACTAGGAGCTCCTGTAGCTCGAAGGGCTTGCAGATATAGTCCTCCGCCCCGTCGGACAATACCTTCACCTTGCTGTCCAGCCCGCTTTTGGCCGACAGCACGATGACGGGGGCCTTCCCGGCGAACTGCCGCACCAGCTCCTCCCCCGTCACCCCGGGCAGCATCAGATCCAATAGCACCAGGTCGAATCTCTCCATGGAGAACAGGAGCCTGCCCTCGCTGCCGGAGTAGGCCTGGGTACAGGCATAGCCCTGGGCTTCCAGGTATTCCTTTATCATCTGATTGTTGTCCGCGTCGTCTTCTATGATTAGCAAGCGCTCCATAAACGATGCCGTCCTCCCTGTTGCCCGCAGGGCCTATTCCTGCGTGCTGCCCGCCACCTTCACCCCTGTCAGGCAGACGGCAGCCGGGCCTTCAAATTCTTTGTCCACCTGGGTC
Source organism: uncultured Lachnospiraceae bacterium (assembly GCA_947068385.1). Lineage (GTDB taxonomy): Bacteria > Bacillota > Clostridia > Lachnospirales > Lachnospiraceae > Acetatifactor. The sequence goes on along the minus strand of CAMTBF010000280.1, from coordinate 1,380 downwards.
TCCCTGGAAAAGCTCAGGCTCTTCTGTGCCTCCAGGATGCTGCCGTTGATGGAGCCGCCTGTGACCGGGATCCGCTTCGCCCCGTCATACAGGAAAGCCAGCCTGATCTCGCCGCCGAAATGCCCGCTGAAGGAATCCATCTGGAAGTCGGAGAAATTCACGATTTCCAGGTAGGGGGCCTGCCGCATCTCCTCCAGGGACACCTGCCCCGCGGGGGCCTGGTAGCTGCTGTAGTTTCCCGTGGGCTCCTGCTTCAGATAGCAGGCGAAACGGTTGCCGCCGTGGAGCAGTTTGAGCTCCCCGTCCCTCACCAGCTCCCTGTCCCGCATGGGGATGCCCTCTGAGCTGTAGGGCACGGTGGCCTTCAGGGTCAGGTTGATCCGGTCTCTCCGCACTTCTCCGCCCTGGACGTCGCAGCCGGGCCGGAAGGTGGAATATTTGGGGTAGACCATGGCCATGTCCGAGCGCTTCACATAATAGCTGAAGATCTCCTTTACATAGGAGCCGGAGAGGATCACGCGGTATTCCCCGGCGGGGGGAGCCGTCACGGCCTGGGCCCTGGCACGGGTCATCTCAAGGGTATCCCGCACCTTCCTGCGCAAAGCGGATGTGTCCATGTCGTCATAGGCGAAGTCCTCATAGGTCTCCACGTCCTGTCCCGCAGTGCACTGGGCCACGAACTCGCCTTCTACCCTGCCTTTGCAGTAGGATACGTCCACGCCCTTCGCGTTCACGATATGGCATGTGGTCCTGGTGGCGAAGATTTCGGCGGAGTTCAGGAAGACGTCCTCTCCAGTATCCTCCGCGAACAGGGCCTCCGCAAAGCAGCCCGCCACCTCCGCCAGGGATCTGTCCGAAAGGTGCTTTGCCTTCTCCAGCACTTCCGGGGAGGGCTCCCCTGCCCCATGGTACAGCTCATAGTAAGGATTCCTTACGAATCCCGCGGCATACAGGGCCTCCTGGAACATCTGCTCCATCTGCTCCTCCGTGAAGCTGTCCTGTACCTGTACCGCAGCGGAGCCCAGGTAATGGTTCTCCCCCTCGGAGAACTCCTTGTACACCGTCACTGCCGCCTGGCGGATTTCCTTCTGCCGCTGCATGTCCAGGGCCCTGCGGATGAAGAACAGCTCCGCGGACTCCTCCTTGGTCTCCGTGATCTGATATAGCGCCGCGCCGCTCTTTTTCAGGGCGGACAATATTTTATCCATGAAATTCTTTTCTGTCATATCTGCCTCCTCACCTGCTATCCATATAATCGGTGCAAATCAAAGCGCGATTTGCACACTTAACCAAGGCGAATCCTTGCCTTGATGTAGGGGCCGCCATCGGACACCTTCACCCACTCCTTGTAGCCCTTGCCGCACATGCCTCCGCCGCCCA
>CAMTBF010000279.1 GCA_947068385.1 uncultured Lachnospiraceae bacterium | reverse complement strand
CACTGTCGGGAGGGATTTTATAACAAGGAAGGGGTGTTTGCCTATGACTACAATAGCCTGGATGGTCCTGTAATCTATGAGCCCTCCACGCTTCTGTGTCCTGCCTGGGGTTATACCTGGATCAGCGAGGATCTCCATGGGGATGCCTACAAGACGAAGCTCAAGGTCTTCGATAAGGTGTGGACGGATACTTCCAACTATACAGGTGTGGGAACCGCAATCGGCGCCAACTGCAAGAATCCGGAGCGGGCTATGATGGTGCTGAATCTGCTCAACAGCGACCCTTATGTGGCCACCCTGCTTCGGTTCGGCGTGGAGGGAGAGCACTGGGAGTACGATGGAGACGGCAAGATACAGCTATGCAACCGCAACGCCGATGTGTCCAATGCGGGATGGCTGGAGTGGTACGGCATCTACGCGGGGAACCTGACCATCGTGGACGGGCCGGAATCCTATGTAGGGCCTGACCGGGCGGTGCTGGAGAACATCAAGAAGTACAACGACGAGGCTTTGGTCGCGGCCCATATGGGATTCGTGGTGGATACGGAGCCCATCGCCAATGAGATTGCCGCATGCTCCAGCGTGGAAGCGGAGTACACCTCCAGGCTGAACACAGGGCAGTTGGCATCCCAGGAGGCCGTGAACCAGACCCTTGACGAGTTCATCGAAAAGCTGAAGGCCAACGGCTCGGAAAAGATAGTGGAGGAAGTCCAGAGACAGTTGGAGGAGTGGAAAGCAGGCCAGTAGGGACTGAAAACAGGCTATGCGGAAACATAGGAAGGAATTTATCAGGCGGAACAATCGGTTCGGAAGATTGTTCCGCCTGATGTATGGGAAAAGAGTTGAAATATTCGTAAAGAGAGTTGTATAATAAGCAGTAGAGACAAACGCAAAGCAAAACACAGGAGGAGCGGCATGGACAAACGTTTGACAGAGGTGCTGGAGGGAAAGGGCGGAAACTACCTGTTCCCTTTTATGTGGCTGCACGAAGGAGGCAGGGAAGGCCTTGCGGAGCGCATCCAAAAGATTCAGGAGAGCGGATGCGGAGCCTTCTGCGTGGAGTCCAGGCCCCATGAGGAGTTCGGCAGGCAGGGCTGGTGGGACGACGTGGCCGTAATCCTTCGGGAGGCCAGGAAGCGGGACATGAAGGTCTGGATCCTGGATGACAAGCATTTCCCCACGGGCTATGCCAATGGAATCCTGAAGGAGAAGTATCCGGAGCGCCGCCGGTGGTTTGTCAGGGAGCACCATGTGGATGTGGCGGGCCCCATGCAGGGGGCGGCGGTGCTGGTGCCGAAGCTGGACGCGGAGGACGACGAGGAGCTGCTGGGCGCGGTGGCCTACAGGCGGGGGGACGCAGGGGACCTGCTGGCGGGAGAGGGGATCCTTCTGGAGGACATGGCCGAGGGGCTTTTGTTCTGGGACGTGCCGGAGGGGTTCTACCGTATCTTCTTCCTGATCAGGACCAGGAAGGGCAACCGGGATTATGTCAACGGCATCGACAGGGAGTCGGTGCAGGCTCTGATCGAGTCGGTGTATGAGCCCCATTATGAGCATTTCTCCGAATATTTCGGCAATACTTTGGTAGGATTCTTCTCGGACGAGCCGGAGCTTGGCAGCCCTTATCTGGGACCATGGGGGCAGGATGCAGGATTCTATTACAGAACTGTAGGACGGCCTGGGATGGCGTTTCCCTGGAGCGATGCTTTGCCGGAGGAGATGGCAGCGCAGTGGGATGGGGAGCGGAGGCTGGCCGGACAGCAGCCGGAACAGGGGAGACCGACGCAGGCGCGGCCGGGTGAGGGGAAGCCGCCGAGGCAATGGCCGGAAAACGAGGGGCTGGATAGCCAATCCTTGCTGAGCCTTCTGCCGGGCCTCTGGTATCCGATGGCGGAGGATGCGTCGGCACAGGTTCGCCTCTCCTATATGGACGCAGTCACGAAGCTCTGGCAGCGGAACTTCTCCATGCAGCTGGGAGAGTGGTGTCGGGCTCACGGTGTGCTCTATACCGGACATGTGATTGAGGACATGAACGCCCATATGCGCCTGGGCTGTTCCGCCGGGCATTATTTCCGTGCCCTGGCCGGACAGGACATGAGCGGCATCGACATCGTGCTCCACCAGGTGATGCCGGGCTTCGCGGATCTGGACGTGTCGGCGCGGATAGCCAACGGTACGGCAGGGCATGAGTTCTTCCATTATGTGCTGCCCAAGCTCGGCACATCCCTGGCCAGGATAGAGCCCAGGATGCGGGGCGTGGCCATGTGCGAGGTGTTCGGCGCGTATGGCTGGGCGGAGGATACGGCCTGCATGAAATGGCTCATGGACTTCCTGCTGGTCCGGGGCATCAACAGGTTCGTCCCCCATGCCTTTACGGATCTGTATCCGGACAAGGACTGCCCGCCGCACTTCTATGCCCAGGGGAACAATCCCCAGTATGAAGGGTTCTCCGAGCTGATGCGTTACGTGAACCGGGTGAGCCATCTGCTGGAGGGCGCGGACCTGCAGACAGACGGGGCTGTCTTCTATATGGCGGAGGCTGAGTGGATGAGCACGCCCTCCCGCCGGACGATGGACGCGTCTTCGAAAATGCTGTACGATGCCCATGTGGATTTCGACTTCCTGCCTCTGGACGCGCTGAGGGAGGCTGTCATCGAGGACGGGAGGCTAGTGGTGAACGGCCACAGCCACCGTTTCCTGGCGATTCCTTACGCGGAGCGGTATCCGCGGGAGCTGCATAGCCTGGCGGAGCGCTTTTCCCGGGAAGGCCTTCCGGTGTTCTGGCTGAAGGAGGAAGAGGGAGAAATCCTGGGAGGCCTTCGAGGACGAGAGGCCGGAGGAAATTGTGAAGCCGCAGACGGAGGGACGGGAATGGGGGAGGCTTTCATGGCAGAGCAGTTAGTCTCCACTATCAGGAATCGGCAGCTTGCCTGGCTGTATACGGAGGGAGCGCCCCATCTGCGCATCGGCCATTTCGTCAGGGGAACCGCGTCCTGGTTCATGCTGTTCTGGGAAGACGTGGGCGAAGCGGTGGACGAGACCATCCAGCTTCCCTGCCGGGGCGATTTCCTGCGGCTGGATCTGCTGAACGGGAAGATCGGCCGGGATCGTACACCGGACGGCAGGGTGCGGGTGCGGCTTGTGCCCTACCAGTCGGAGATTCTGCTGTTCGACGAGCTGCCGGATAGCTTCCTGAAAGGGCTGGAGCCTCAGGCGGAATGGGAGGAAGCGGACATGCCCGGGCTTCTGTGGGAGATCGCCCTGCTGGAGGAGGGGAAAGAGGAGCATTTCCGGACGGTCAGGGAGGGGTCGGAGCTGTTCTCCATTACAGGCAGGGATGGCTGGCCCCGCTTCTCAGGACGGATGCGGTATCGCACGAAGCTCCTCCTGACAGGCGGCAAAAAGGCAGGACTGGATCTGGGCTGCGTGGGCGGCACGGCCAAGCTGACCGTAAACGGCCGGAGCCTGGGCATGCGGATCTGCCCGCCCTATCTGTGGGACATTTCCGAAGCCGCCAGGGAGGGCGAGAACCTGATTGAGGTGGAGGTGGCCAATACCCTGGTGCACAGAATCCGGGAACGGTTCTCCGAATACATGCAGATCGCCCCCAGCGGCCTGCTGGGGCCTGTGAGGCTGTATGCGGAGGGCAGAATTCCGGGAAAGGAATCGGGCGACTGAAAATCCGGAAGACGGATACGGATCGGGGAGTATTGAAAGGAGGCGGCAAAATATGAGGATGTACGACATCATCATGAAGAAAAGGAACGGCGGCGAGCTCACAAAGGAAGAGATCGACTTTTTCATAGAGGGCTATACGAAGGGCGATATCCCGGACTATCAGGTGTCCGCCCTGATGATGGCGATCTATTTCCGGAAGATGACCGAGGCCGAGACGCTGGCCCTGACCATGGCCATGGCGGACAGCGGGGACAGGCTGGACCTGTCGGGCATCAGGGGCGTGAAGGTGGACAAGCACAGCACGGGAGGCGTGGGCGACAAGACGTCCCTGGCCCTGGCTCCCATGGTGGCGGCCTGCGGCATCCCCGTGGCCAAGATGAGCGGCAGAGGGCTGGGCCATACCGGCGGCACCATCGACAAGCTGGAGAGCTTCCTGGGCTTCACCACGGCCCTCACCACGGAGCGCTTCATCGAAAACGTGAACCGTATCGGCATAGCCATCATGGGCCAGACAGCCGACCTTGCCCCCGCGGACAAGAAGCTCTACGCCCTGCGGGACGTGACGGCCACGGTGGACAATCTGTCCCTGATCGCCAGCTCCATCATGAGCAAGAAGCTGGCCGCCGGTGCGGACGCGATCGTCCTGGACGTGAAGACGGGCAGCGGGGCGTTCATGAAGCAGGAGGCAGAGGCAAGGGCCCTGGCGGAGGAGATGGTGAAGATCGGCAAGAATGCCGGGCGCAGGACGATAGCGGTGATCTCCGACATGGACCAGCCCCTGGGCTTCGCGGTGGGGAACGCCCTGGAGGTAAGGGAGGCCATCGACACCCTGGAGGGGCATGGCCCGGCGGATTTCCTGGAGCTGTGCCTGACCCTGGGGAGCCAGATGCTGATGGCGGGCAGAAAGGCGGAAAGCGCCCGGGAGGCGGAGGCGGCCCTGCGCGGCGTGATAGCGGACGGAAGCGCCCTGAAGAAGCTGGCCGAATTCGTGGAGGCCCAGGGCGGAGACAACCATGTAGTATACCATCCGGAACTGTTGCCCAGGGCTGCTATTGTCCTGCCTGTACCTGCGCCTGAGAGCGGGTACCTGACCCGCATCGTCTGCGACGAGGTGGGAATCTGCTCCCTAATCTTAGGCGGGGGCAGGGAGACCAAGGAGAGCGAAATCGACCTGTCCGTAGGCCTGGTATTGTGCAAAAAGGTGGGAGACTACGTGGAGGCAGGGGAACCCCTGGCGATGATACACGCCAATGACGGGAGCAAGGCGGAGCAGGCCCGGACGCGCTATCTGAAGGCCTGCACCATTGCCGGGGAGGCCCCGGAGAGGACGGCTTTCATCAAGGGCATCCTAAGGTAGCGAGGCATTCCTGGGGCCGGCCCGGACGGGAGGGCGGCGGTGTGAAAGGGGGCATAGTTTTTCCGCAGCGGTAATATAATGGGAACATGAGAAGAAACAATGACCGCATCCAGAGGAACGAGGAGAGAAAGGAATCCCTGATCGACTCCCTGCGGTTCCCCAAGGACATCTGCATGGGCGCCATGAAGGTGACGCTGACGGGGAATCGGGAGGCATGGATCGAGAACTACAGGGGGCTTTTGGATAGGACTTAAGAAAATCGGATACGAAGGTATCCTGATAGGCGGCATGT
>CAMTBF010000278.1 GCA_947068385.1 uncultured Lachnospiraceae bacterium | reverse complement strand
TCTTGAAACCCCCAGGCGCTCACATAATTCCTGGCCCGACACATATCCTGCCGGGGGCAGATTCCGCCAGACCCTTACGATTCTCTGGATATGGAAGTAATTTTCCAGAAAGGCTTTCCGCAGCAGCGTATACTGGAATGTGGTAAATACGCCTTTGGCTCCGATAGCCTTTTGGGTCTGTGTCAGTATTCTGTGGGACACCTGCCGGGGGAGCGATGTAAATGGCAGCCCGGAAATGATATAATCCGCATGCTTAAACCCCTGTTCTCTTAAAAAGCCGTATACATTTCCGGCATCTCCGTGGATCAGCACCACTCCTGGCATTCCCTGAAACTGTTTCCGAAGCATCTCATAAAAACAATCATTCTGTTCGATCACGATATAAGTCGTGTCCCGCCTTTTTCTTGCTGCCACCTCTCTGGTAAATACGCCCGTCCCCGCCCCGTATTCTACAATGCAGCGCGCTTTCTCGAAATCAATAGAAGCCGTCATGGCCGCTGCCAGATGCCTGCTGCTGGGTGCAATAGCCCCAATCGTGTTCGGAGCGCTGATGTATTCTCTTAAAAACTGCCACATGGGATATACCTCCTCTAAACAATAGAATTCACGCTTGCATTCAGCGTGTCATGCTGTCATTTGATGATTTCAGTATAAAGAGGAAGGATAAAGAGAAAACCGTAAGAATTATAAAGATTTCTTTAGAGAATAGAGCTATCTGCGCAGAAGGAAACCGGACGCAAAACGCTCCGCATGGCGGAGCGCTGGGCCGGGGAGCGGAAACGGTAGGGGCAAAAGAAAGGCACTGTTTTATATGTAGAGCATTTTTGCCGTCTGTACCAGCCCCGGCTCCTTCTCCAGGGCAGCCACATCGTGGGCGACGACTATGACCAGCGCGTCCTCCGCAAGCCTGCCCAGCTCCTCCCATATCAGGAGGCTGTGCTGTCTGTCCACCCCCGCAAAGGGCTCGTCCAGCAGGTAGACGGGAGAGTCCTCCAGCAGCGCCCGGGCCAGGAGCAGGCATTTGCGCTGGCCACCGGAAAATTCCACCCCTCCGTTGCCCATAGGGGTGTCCAGCCCCTTTTCCAGCCCCAGGATCCATCGCTCCAGCCCCAGCCTCCCAAGCAGCGCCAGAATCCTTTCGTCCTCCGCGCTGCTGCGCCACAGGATGTTCTCCCGGACAGTCCCCTGGAACAATGCGTCCTCCTGAGGCATATAGGTGATCTGGCTCCGGATGCTCTCCAGGGTATATTCCTCAAGCTTCCGCCCGAACAGGCGAATCGTCCCCGACTCACAGGGATATATTCCAGTCAGAAGCCGGAAGAAGGTGGTCTTCCCCCTTCCGCTTTCCCCCATCAGGAGATAGAGGCCCTTTGCCTCCAGGCTCAGATTCCCATACGCGATATGTCCCCCCTGGCATGCCACGCCCCGGGCCTGGATCCCCGCCTCCGTCCGGGTAGAGAAGCGCAGGTCCTCCCCTCCGGAGGGCCCTCTCTCCTCCTCCAGATCCAGAATGTCATGGAGCCTGCGAAAGCCCACGATCCAGCTCTGGAAAGCGGCATAGCCGGAAGATATCCCCAGGAACATGGCTGTGATCAATGCCGTCATCTGATACAGGATCACCATGTCCCCCAGCCTAATCTCCCCTCTCTGGTACAGGATGCAGCCCGCGAAGAGCATTCCCACGCTCTGTAGATACTGCAGCAGCGTGCCTCCTGCTCCCTCCGCCGTCTTCTGGAGGGCCAGTCTGCGGGAGAGCTGCCGGAAGCCGAAAAGGTTCCCCAGCACCTTCTCCTCAAAGGCATCCACCAGGCCGCACAGCCTAATCGTCAAAGCGTTCTGGAAGCCCTCGCCGCAGAGGCCCAGCGCAGCCGCCCTGTTCTCCTGAAGCCCGGCGATGGTGGCGCGCTCCTTCCGGATGACCAGTGTCTGGGCGGCCCAGCACAGCGCTCCCACCCCATAGGCCAGGAGGCACAGCCTCCAGTGGACGGCAGCCACCGTGACCGTAGCGCCGATACCGGAAATCAGGGTCATGCACGGCATCAGGATACCGCCTAAGATAGAGGATACCGTTTCCACGTCAGAATTCATCCGGGAAAGCAGCTCCCCCTTCTGGCCCATGGCGGACACCTTGTCGTACCGGGCCTTCAATATGCTGTCATACAGAATGGCGCTCAGCTGATTCCTCATCCTGTGTATGGTCACCGACTGCCAGAACAGCCCTATGGTATCAAATGCCAGGAAGGCCAGGATGTACAGCGCCAGAGTGGCCAGCCGTCCGGACAGATCCGATGTCCTTCCGCCCTCCGCCAGGTTCAGCACGCTGCTGCCGATCAGGGCCGTAAGCCATGTAATCAGGAAATTGCGGCATGCCACCATGATGGTGCTCATTGTGTAGGGAACTGCCCACCTACGCATCTTCCGCAGCAAAATCTTGTTCTTCATCTCTCCAACCCCTTTCCCGGCCGCCTCCTGTTCCTTCACCGCCCTGGGCGCTTCCTCTCTTCCCCCTCATTGACATCCCTCGAGCTAAGCTCACAGGGCCTCTATTTCCACTGTGCATCGGTTCGGCCCCAAAAGCGATGATTCCGGAAGCTCCCTGTCATGGGTGATCACGACCACGATTTTTTCTTCCCCGAGCTTGGCCAGAAGCGCCGTGAAGCAATCCCTGTTCGCCCTGTCCAACGCGCTGGTGGGTTCGTCGAAGACATAGACGTCTCCCTGCCTGAGCAGCGCCCTGGCCAGGCACAGCCGCTGCTTCTGCCCGCCGGAGAGGAAACCGCCCCCTTCCGTCAGCATGGTCTCGTACCCTTCCGGCATCCTCAGGACTTCCTCATGGATGCCCGTCCTCCTGCAGGCCTCCTCCACCTGCCCGGCGCTTATGTCCCGCCCGCAGGTCAGGTTGTGGCGGATGCTTCCCTGAAACAGGACGTTCTCCTGGGGCACCACCACGATTCTCTCCCGCAGTTTTGCCAGGCGATATTCCTGTAACGGAATCCCGTTTATCAGAATCCGCCCCGCGGACACATCGTAAATGCCCGTCAGCAGCTTTATCAGCGTGGTCTTTCCCGCTCCGTTTCCGCCCTCTATGAAATAGAGCATTCCCCGCTGAAAGCGCCGGGAGAGGCCCTGATAGATTTCCTTCCCCCCGCTGCCCGGATAGGTGAAGTGAATCCTGTCAAAGACGATGTCCCTGATTTCCTCCGCCTCCCGGCCGCCTTGCCTTTCATCCTCCTGCCCCAGGAAGCCCCCCAGCCTCCGGATGCTGACCTGGGCCCGCCGAAACCGCGACACCGTGCCGTCCAGGCCCATGCTGAAGGAAAGGATGTTTTCCGTCAGTGTGATCACCGTCAGCAGCCCGCCGGCGGTAATGCGTCCCGCCAGCACCAGCCATCCGCCCAGGCCCGTGAGAAGGACGATCGTCCCAAAGGCGCCTGTCAGCATGGGAAGTCCCAGAAGCGCCTCCCATATGGCCAGCCTCCGCTTCTGTCTCTGCAGGGACGCCAGCCCTTCCTGGTACCTCCGCAGAAAGGCGTCCTCTCTGCGGGAGGCCTTTATGGCCTCCAGGTTGTGCAGCCCTGTGGCCGCGCTCTGGTTGGCCCTTTCCAGGGCCTTCTGGTATCCTTCCGCTCCCCTTGCCACGGTCCGGCTCATCCGGTGCAGGAACAGGACGGGAACAGCCGTCACAAGGATCCCGGCGATGCCCAGGAGGGAATCCAGCCAAAACAGCGCCCCCAGTGTCAGCAGCCATCCCGCCAGGTCGGGCAGCGCCTTTCCCAGAATCCGGTTGACGAAAGCGTCAATCTGATCCACATCCGTCATATAATAGGCGGCGATTCCGCCCAGGTCGCTTTTTCCCAGGCTCTCCATGGAACCGTGGAGCACCTTGCGCTGAATCCTGCCGTAGATGTCCTCCCGTATTTCGGCAGACAGAATCTGCCTCGTGTAGAGAAGCAGCTGCGACACCGCCAGGAGCAGGGCCGCCGTGGCTGCCAGGAGCGCTCCCGGCTCGCCCCCGTCCAGCGCCTCTCCGATGCCCCATCGCAGCAGCACGTTACCCGCCGCCAGCAGCGCCGTCCCGGCCAGGACCACCGCAAATCTCCGCCGGGGCACCTGGAATACTGTCCTGTAAGTAAGTTCTGCTTTTCCGGCCAAGGCATTTCCCTCCCTCATTCGTTTTTCCCCTTGGGGCATTCCCCGGATAGGCTCCACACCTTCCGTCATGCCGCTTCCGCGGCGCATACACCGGAAAACAATTTCCGCTGTCAAGTACAGCAGAGCGCAGTTCTGCCGTCAAGAGCAATCGGGGCAAGTCTGCCCGAGCAGGAGCCTGCGTATCTCCCTCGCCCTCTCCAGATAGGCGGGCTCTCCCTCCTCTTCCGCCAGGACAGACAGGTGGAGCGCCACCGCCCAAGCCAGAGGCTCCAGCGCCGCTTTTGCAGTCTTCTGCCTCTCTTCGCCCTCCTGAAAGAACACCAGCGCGTTTTCCCGGGCCTTGTACAGGTTCGGCAGCTTCCCTGCCTGCTCCAGGGCCTTTTCCCGCTCCCCGTTCTTCCAATAGGCGAAACAGATGTTGTATTGGGTGGCGCTTCGCACCTCCGAGCCCTCCCCGTAGCGGAGGATCTGTTCCTGGAGGGCTATGGATTCCCTTAAGTTTTTCTCCTTTTCCTCCCTCGTCCCTTCCAGCTTTTCCAGAGAGCAGGACAGCTGAACCAGCAGCAGGACGTCTCCTGGAAATGTCTTAAGGGAATCCCGCATCAGAAGGACGTTCTCATGGTGGTGCCCGCTTCGATTGTTCTCCGTCCACTGTCGGTTGATCTCATCATATTTTCCTGCCTTTGCTATCTCGTCCATGCCGATCAGGCTGTCCACGCTTACGCCGAAATAATTGGCCAGCGCAGGCAGCATGGTGATGTCCGGATACCCGTCGCACCGCTCCCATTTGCTGACGGACTGGAATGAAATCCCCAGATGGGCGGCCATCTCCTCCTGTGTCAGATTCCTTTCACGGCGCAGCCGCCTGATGTTCTCTCCTATCCGTAGGTTCATGCTGTTCCCTCCTGGTCGCTCCTGATTCCTCCTGGCCGCTCTCCCCAGCGTCTCCTCATCGCTTCTGCCCTGTCCCTGACCCCTTGCGGCAGGCTTCTCGCAGCTGCTTCTGCCGCTGTTTACAGGATATATGCAGGGCATCACTTATTCAATAACCGCGTCGGCGATACTATTCTATGATTCGTAGAATAATTCTATCCAGGGTTTTATGCCCAGCTTACCATATATTTATGGGGACAGCAAGAGACGGACATTTTCCGGTCTCCTTTAGGTTCTAACCTTCTGCTC
>CAMTBF010000277.1 GCA_947068385.1 uncultured Lachnospiraceae bacterium | reverse complement strand
GCAAAACTGCTCGCCCAACTGCTGCGCCCGGTCTACGGTCAAGCCGTTGTCGGCTCCACCGGCACCAGGGTCAACAGGTAAAGAATGGTGGCATAGAAAAGATTGTAATCTCCCTCATACTCAGCCAAGGCCGCCAGGCTTCCCCCCGCCTTCAGCTGCTGGTACCAGTTCTCCAGGCAGTTCTCATAATCCACCCCCACGAATCGGATGCCTGTCCATCGCAGCAGCATTCCCGAGGCGGAAAGGATTCCTATTAAGACGAAAAACATACGGCGGTCGATTTTCTTCATTCTGCTTCCTCTCTTTTTCCTATAACCCTATACCCCATATCGCCCCAGGCTCTTTGGAACCGGCGGGCCATCAGCGCCGTAGTCCCCTGGGATAGTGGTTCTTCATAGAGCCGGCGGCCAGCTTGCCCCAGCCCAGCCCAAAGCCGTCCACACATATCAGATACCAGCCCTTCTCCCCCTGCCCGGGGAACGTCTGCCCGTTCAGATAGGCGGCAGTTCCCGCGGCATCCGCCTCCAGGTTCCATACATGCCTGACATATCGCGGCCCAAGCGCCAGGGCCAGGGCATGAGAGGGCTCAAAACGATTCTTTTTCAGCTCGCCAAGATGCAGGCCCGGCCTGAGCACCTTCATCCCTCTGAGCAAGGGCATATCCGCCGGAAGCAGATAGAGGTTCGAGCCAAAGGCGATACTTTTAAAGCTCCCGTTCAGTCCCAGGGCTTCCCCAAGTCCCGTAAGGCCTTCCGTCACAGCCGCTCCCTGCCGTCTGGCCTCAGTCCGCATATCCTTCTTTTTCCCGCGCTCTCCGTCCGGTTCCCGATTCACCGATATTTCAGCCGCTTCACCCGAGGCAGCCGCCCTTAAGCACAGATTTTCTCCGCAGAACTGGGAGAAGCCCCTCCACAATTCCACGCAGTCCCGGCCTACCGTTATTTTTGTGCCATTTTCCCCTGTCTCTTCCGGTGCCTCGCCGCCCTTCCCAAGAAGCGCGGCGAAATGCCCCTCCCCGCAAATCCGCTGGGGCCACAGCCGTAGGGTCCGCTCCAGGCCGGGAAGCGCTTCCTCAAGATACTCTGCCCTTCCGTCGCAGCCGGCCAGGCCCATCCTCTCCTTCTCCACAGGCAGCAGTTCGAATTCCCTGTGGCGCTTCAGGAATCTGCTGATGCTCCCTTCATTCTCCTCAGGCGCGAAGGTACAGGTAGAATACACCAGCTTCCCGCCAGGGCGAAGCATCTTCGCCGCACAATCCAATATCCCGTCCTGGCGGGAGGCGCACAGCGCCACGTTCTCCGGACTCCACTCGCCGCAGGCTGCCTCATTCTTCCGAAACATTCCCTCCCCTGAGCAGGGCGCATCCACCAGGATACGGTGGAAGCTGCCCGGGAAAAGGTCCGCCAGCCGCTGTGGCGTCTCATTAGTGACACAGGCATTGCAGATGCCCATCCTCTCTATATTCTCCGAAAGAGTCCTGGCTCTGCCGGGATTTATCTCATTGCAGACCAGAAAACCGCTCCCTCGCAGCTTCGCCGCTATCTGCACACTCTTTCCTCCGGGCGCGGCGCACAAGTCCAGCACCCGTTCCCCCGGCCTTATGTCCAGCAGCTCCACGGGAGCCATGGCGCTGGGTTCCTGAATGTAGTATACCCCTGCTTCATGGAAAGGATGTCTGCCCGGCTGGTCATCCCGCTCATAATAATAGCCGTCCGCCGCCCACGGCACCTTGGTCAGATGGGCAAATCCCACATCTCTCCCTTCCGCTTCTCCACGGCTGTTCCCGGCGGCACCTTGCCCCTTCCCGGCACCGCTTTTCTCAATGGCGCTCCAACCGTACCTCTCCGCGGCGCTTAGCCCTTCCGCGTGTTTTTTTCTCGGGTTCAGGCAAAGCCCCTGGCGCCGCTCTCCTTCCATCGCTTCCAGAAAGGCACCGTACTCCTCCCCCAGCATTTCCCGCATCCTCTCCAAAAAAGCACCCGGCAGCATATCCCCTCCCCTGCGCCCATCCTCTGGGCGTAACTTACCACTTCTTTTCCTTCAAATATACATCAATTTGAAAATTTTGTATAGTTCAATTTCCACGAAAAATACGGCTGCCGCGGAAAAGCGCACAGCCGTACTCCCTATTTTCTCCCCGGACAGCCCTGGCTGCCGTCCTTCCTTAGAGCAAATCCCCTGGGCAGCCCCAGATTCTCTCTTCAGAGGTCGCCCTGACTCCGCTCAGACCTTGAATCTGTACCCCACCCCCCAGATCGTCTCGATATACTGGGGCTTCGCCGTGTCCTTCTCTATCTTCTCCCGAATCTTCTTGATGTGCACCGTCACCGTGGCGATGTCGCCGATGGAATCCATGTCCCAGATCTCCCTGAACAGCTCCTCCTTGGTGTACACATGATTGGGGTTCTCCGCCAGGAAGGTCAGCAGGTCGAACTCCTTGGTGGTGAACGTCCTCTCCTCTCCGTTCACATAGACGCGGCGCGCCGTCTTGTCGATGCGGATGCCCCGGATCTCCACGATGTCGTTCTGGGGCTTCTGGTTGGTGCCCACCAGCCGCTCGTACCGGGCCATATGGGCCTTCACCCTGGCCACCAGCTCGCTTGGGCTGAAGGGCTTGGTCATATAATCGTCCGCCCCCAGGCCCAGCCCCCTGATCTTGTCGATGTCGTCCTTCTTTGCCGATACCATCAGGATCGGGATGTTCTTCTCCTCCCGGATCTTGCGGCACACCTCGAAGCCGTCCATGCCCGGCAGCATCAGGTCGAGGATTACGAGGTTGTAATCCCCCTTCAGGGCCATGTCCAGCCCCTCGTCCCCGCTGTTGCAGATGTCCACCTGGAAATCGCTCAGCTCCAGATAGTCCTTCTCCAAATCCGCAATCGCCACCTCATCCTCTACGATCAATATCCTGCTCATATTCCGCCCGCCCTTTCTCATGCTGATTATATGTCCTATGCCGATTTTGCTTCCGTCACGTGGTTCCCTGGATCCTATTTGTCATCCTGCAGCTCGATGTACTTCCGGAGCACGAAATGGATGCAGGTGCCCTCGCCCTCCCTGCTGGTGGCCCAGATATAGCCGCCGTGGTCCTCGATGATCTTCCGCACGATGGACAGGCCGATGCCGCTGCCCCCCTGGGCCGAGTTCCGGGAGGCGTCCGTGCGGTAGAACCGCTCGAATATCTTCGGCAGGTCCTTTTGGGCGATGCCCTTGCCGTTGTCCTCGATCTCGATGCGGATGGACTCCGTCTCGTCCAGGATCCGGATGTCGATCGCCCCCCGGGGCTTATCCATGTATTTTACGCTGTTGCTGATGATGTTATTGATGACCTTCTTCATCTGCTCCGGATCCGCGATGATGATGGTGTCCGGCTGCACCAGGTTGGAGTAGTTCAGCTCGATGCTCTTCTGCTCCAGATCCAGCCCCACCTCCTCCACGCAGTCCCCGAAATAGTCCGCTACGTTTATCCGATGGAAGTTATACGGAATCCTGTTGTTGTCGATGCCCGAGTAGTAGGTCAGCTCATTGATCAGCCGCTCCATGTCGTTGGCCTTGTTGTAGATGGTCTTGATGTATTTGTCCATCTTCTCCGGCGTCACCGCCACGCCGTCCATGATGCCCTCCACGTACCCCTTGATGGCCGTGATGGGGGTCTTCAGGTCGTGGGAGATATTGCTGACCAGCTCCCTGTTCTGCTTCTCGCTGGCCTGGCTCTCCTCCGTGGTCTCCTTCAGCCGCAGGCGCATGTCCTCGTAATTGCGGTACAGGTCCCCGATCTCCCCCTTGGCGTCCGTCTGCAGGCAATAGTCGAAGTTCCCCTCCTTGATCTTGCGCATGGCCACGTTCAGCTCGCCTATGGGGTTGAACACCCCCCTGCGGATCCACCTGGTCAGCACCACGCTGGTAAAGATCAGGATCAGGAAGATCGCGATGAACATGTCCACCAGCAGCTTTTTGGAGATCAGGGAGTTCACCTTGGTGACCACGAAAGCGCTGCCCCTGCCGCCGTCCGGGAAGGGGAAGTCCAGCTGCTTTACGAATTTGTCCATCTCGTCATAGTAGATGCCCGCGCTCTCCGCTGTGTCCCGCTCCCCGTAGCCCGGCAGGCTCTGGAAGATCGCCTCCGCCGCCTCGGGATTCCCAGCGTAATAGAGAGCGTCGTCCTTGCGCACGATGATGTACGTGGTCTTGTGGGGGATCCGGGCGCTGACCCTGTCCAGGTACTCCACGTCCGCCAGCCTGGCCGGATCCGTCTCTATCTGCTCCTTCAGCTCGAAGAACACCCCGTCCGTGGCGTCCGCCACCTGGCGCATGTTCTCCGTCATGGTGCTGTAGTCCAGCCGCACGATGGGGAAGCCCTTCTGGGCGTTCATCAGATACAGCCCGATCCCGCAGAATGCCAGCGCCGTCAGGATCAACGGCAGGACTATGATGATTATGAATGTGACCCGCAGCCGCGTCCTGAATTTCATCGTCTCTCTCCTGTAACCAGACCATTTACCGTTATTTTACTACTATAACACATTTTTTATAGGAAAGTGTTAAATAAGAAAAATAATATCATTAAAAAAATCTTAATCTTCCCGCTATTTACTTTTCCTTTCTTTAGTTGTAGGATATTTCTTATATGGGTCAAAGCATAGGAGTCCATGAATCAAAGAAAAGGAAGGTCTTTATGATGAAAAAGATAAATGTAGGCATCTTCTTCGGGGGCTGCTCCCCGGAATACAGCGTGTCCCTGTCCTCGGCTTCCGGGGTCATCCTAAACCTGGACAGAGATAAGTACGAGCCCGTGCTGATCGGCATCTCCCGGAAGGGGGAATGGTTCCACTACGCGGGCCCGGTGGACAGACTGCTGAACGACACCTGGCAGACGTCCGCGGACTGCACCCCTGCCGTGCTCTCCCCCAACCGGGGCGAGAACTGCCTGATATTGCTGGGGGCGGAGGGCGTGTCGCGCATCCCCCTGGACATCGCATTCCCGGTGCTCCACGGCGGCAACGGGGAGGACGGCACCCTCCAGGGACTGCTGGAGCTCTCCGGCATCCCCATCGCGGGCTGCGGCACCCTGGCCTCCGCCTTAGGGATGGACAAGGACAGGGCCCACAGGCTGGTGAGCCTGGAGGGCATCCGGGTGCCCATGCACCTGGTGATGGGGCCGGACACCCCCGCGGAGGAGATGGAGCGCTTCGCGGAGAAGATCGGCTATCCCGTCTTCGTGAAGCCGGTGAAGGCCGGATCCTCCTACGGCGTCACCAAGGTCTCCGGCAGAGAACAGCTCGCCCCGGCGGTGGCCCTGGCCTTTCAGTATGACAGCCAGGTGCTCCTGGAGGAGAACATCCCCGGCTTCGAGGTGGGCTGCGCCGTGCTGGGCAA
>CAMTBF010000276.1 GCA_947068385.1 uncultured Lachnospiraceae bacterium | reverse complement strand
CCATAACGGCAGAAAGCGATAAAAAAACTGATTATGCAGCTCAGATATTGATTTTGGTTCAAAGTAATAATAAAATCACACGCAAACAGATGGCTGGAAAGTTATCGGTGAGCCTTCGTACAGTTCAGAGGATTATCGATGCCATGGACAATCTGGTCTATGTGGGCAGTGGAAAGTCCGGACATTGGGAGATTCGTGAACAAGAAAGAGAATAATGCACAGATGTCCCTGCGGACAGACCGGAATCCGTAAACAGGGACATGAAAGATGGCAGGGAGCCAGGCTACATCAGGAACCTGGCCCAGTATGCCAGGCGGTACAGGATTTTGAGGCGGCGCTCCTTGCCTGGGGAGAGAGGCTGGGGCGTCTGTCCCTCCGCCAGGTCGTAGGAATGGGCATCGATGACCTTCAGGGCATCCTGCTCGTATCCGCCCATGGCCTCCCGCAGCTGCCGGTTCAGCTCGGGGCTGTCGATGACCAGCATCAGCTCCGTGTCCAGGTAGGCGCTGCGCATGTCCCAGTTGAAGGAGCCCACGGCGGCGATGCGGTCATCGATGGTGAAGCATTTCCCGTGGTAGGAGACGCCGCTGTCGTACTCCAGCATGCCCACGCCGCTGCCCAGGAGCTTTTCCTTGTTCACATAGTAGTCCATGGCCCCGAAGGGATTGCCGTTGTTGGCCACGGAATTGGTCATCATGGTGACTTCCGGCACGCTGGCGCAGATGTCCGATAGCTGGGCCAGCATCCAGTCGTCGCAGAGGATGTAGGGGGTATGGATGGAGACGGACTTTTCCGCCTGCTCCATCAGTTCCGTGATGGAATGGAAGACCAAAGGCTCCTTGACCTGGGGCCCGATTGGATTGGATACCAGCCGGATTCTTTGGGCCGGGACAGTGAGATCTATGTAATCCACAGGCTCGAACCAGTCCGGGTGCTCCTGCTGCATCCGGCTGTAGAGGGCCTGGAGCTCATCCTGCCTTTTTGGCTTTCCACCGTCCACGGTACGGCAGACGTCCAGGCTCCAGACGGACTGGAAGTATTCCCGTAGCTGGTCCATGGAGGGAAAGTCCCGGGCATCCTGGCAGCACACCAGAACGTCCCAGTCGTAGTTCATATAGCCATCGTGGTCGCCCAGGAAGAAATCATAGCAGTTCCTGCCTCCCAGGATGTAGGCCGTCCAATCCGCAATCAGGTATTTGTCGTGGAGGCGTCCCATGAGGTTCCAGGGCTTGAGCGGGTTCAGCGGATTATAGATTTTTAGCTCCACGTTTTCCTCTACAGTCAGGGCCTGGAACCAGGGATTCCCCAGGATGCCGGTGGCATAGGCCAGGCCGTCCACCAGCAGGCTTACGCGGACGCCCCGCCTGGCGGCATCCAGCAGGGCGGCCAGCAGCATCTTTCCGCTGTTGTCCGCGTTGAAGTCGAAGGTGCTCAGGATGATTTCCTCCTCTGCCTGGGAAATCAGGCGGATGCGCTCCGCCAGGGCCTCGCCGTTGCCGGAAATGATCCTGGCGCGCTCGCCATTGTCTCCCTCCCCATAGAAATCGGCGGTGGAGAAGCTTTCCGCGGTGGCGGCCGTGACGGAGGGCTGACTGGCGTAGGGGAGCACGATGGCGCAGGCGTAGGCCGCCAGGAGGGCAATGACGAGCAGGAGCTTGCGCAGCCGATGTTTTTTCATGTACGGATACCTCTTTTTCCTCTATTTTTCCTCATATCTTTTTTATACATCAAATTGACGAATCTGGCAATCGCTATTCGGAAATTGCTTGAAAAGGCATGCGCCTGGACGGGCCGAATCCATCCCCGGCAGCTTTTTGGGGCGTTTTGGGATGCAAGAGGGCTTGACAAGACCGGGCCGGAATCGGTATAGTGGTATGGAGACGGATTTTGGTCATTTTGGTCAGAAAGCGGAGGAATACGGATGAGGGATGATGGGGCGCGGATATTTTCCCCTGTGCTGGAGCGGATTAAGGGGATTGCGGAGAGGGGAGGGCCTGCGGTCATTGCCATAGACGGGCGGTGCGGCAGCGGCAAGACCTGGCTGGCCCGGCTCATAGAGGAGAGCTTCCCCTGCAACGTGCTGCACATGGACGATTTCTACCTGCCCTTCGCCAGGCGGGCCGGGGACTGGGAAGCCGTCCCGGGGGGCAACATGGATTTCGAGAGGCTGCGCAGTGAGCTGCTGCTCCCGATCCAGGCGGGGAAGGACGCGGTCTATCGCCCCTATTGCTGCCCTGGGGACAGCTTTGGGGAGGCGATGACGCTGCCCCGCCGTGAGCTGACGGTGGTGGAGGGGAGCTACTCCCGGCATCCTTCCATGGATATAGCCTACGACTTGACCATATTCCTCACCTGCGCCGGGGAGGTGCAGCGCCGCCGCCTGAAGCAGCGGGAGGGCAGCAGGTTCGCCGCTTTCGAACAGCGCTGGATTCCCATGGAGGAGAATTATTTCCGGCGCTTTGACGTGGAGGCCACAAGCGACATGGTGCTGGACACCGGCGGGGCTTTTTGAGGGAAGCTCGGTTCCGGACGGCGTGGGCTCCGGGAGAGCGGGATGGTCGAGGCCGGTAGGCCAACGTGAGGGGAACAAAGAATAAATGGGAAAAAGGAGATAAAAATTGGAAAAAACGACAAGAACTTCAGAGAGAACAGACAACAGCAAACGAATCCAGAACCTGGTGCTGGCGGCCATGCTGACGGCGGTGGGCATCGTGCTGCCCTTTTTCACGGGGCAGATTCCCCAGATCGGCAACATGCTGCTGCCCATGCATCTGCCGGTCCTGGTCTGCGGCCTGATCTGCGGATGGCAGTACGGCGGCATCGTGGGCTTTATCCTGCCGCTATTGCGGCATGTATTATTCGGCATGCCACCTATGCCTAACGGGATTGCCATGGCCTTTGAGCTTGCGGCTTACGGGGCCATTGCGGGCTTCGTATACAACCATTCCAGGTGGCAGTGCATCGTGTCCCTGTACCGCTCCCTGCTGATTGCCATGGTGGGCGGGCGCATCGTCTGGGGGGCGGTGAGCATCGTGGTATTGGGAATCGCGGGAGGCGCTTTCACATGGCAGATGTTCATGGCCAGCGCTTTCCTGAACGCCATCCCCGGCATTATCCTGCAGCTGGTGCTGATTCCCGCGCTGATGCTGGCGCTGCACCGGACAGGGCTGGTGCCCTTCAGGCGGGAGCAGAAGGCAGTGAGCCAGGCGGCGGGAGAATAAAGGGATGTGGACATTCATTTTCGGGGCGCTGTTCGCGGGGCTGGCCTTCGGCTTCCTGTACCTGGCCAGCCGGTTCGCCAGGTTCACGCTGGTCGGCCGGGCTGTGGAAAAATGGAAGAGGTGCATTCCGTGGATGAAGCGTGTCCCAGGAAAGCTTCTGGGCTTCGTCCTGGGGCTTGTTCCGGCCCTGCTCATGGTGCTGGTCCTGTGGAAGGCGCTTGGCGTTTTCAATGCCGCGATCTGCGTCATGCATCTGATGGTGTTCTGGCTGCTCTGCGATTTGGTGAACCTGATCGTGCAAAAGAGGAGAGGGCGGCGTTTTGACAGATATTACGCCGGTGTCTTCGCCCTGGGCATCACGGTCTGCTACCTGGGCTGCGGCTGGTACCTGGCCCATCATGTGTGGCGCACGGAGTATGCGCTGGAGACCACGAAGCAGGTGGGGAGCCTGCGGATTGTGCTGTTCGCGGATTCCCATGTGGGGAGCACCTTCGACGGAGAGGGGTTCGGGGAACTGGTGGAGCGGATGCAGGAGGAGCATCCGGACATCGTGGTGGTGGCAGGGGACTATGTGGACGATGACACCACGAAGGAGGACATGGTGGCGGCCTGTGAGGCGCTTGGGGCGATGGAGGCTACATATGGCGTCTACTATGCCTTTGGAAACCATGACAAGGGGTATTTCGGCCCGGCCTACAGAGGGTACAGCGGGGCGGATCTGGTGGTGGAGCTGGAGAGGAACGGCGTCACGGTGCTCCAGGATGAAACGGTGCTGCTGGGCGGGCAGTTCTATCTGATCGGAAGGCAGGACCGCTTCGAACCGGGCCGGGCTTCCATGGAGGCGCTGACGGCCGGGCTTGACAGGGACAAGTATAGTATTGTGCTGGATCACCAGCCCTATGAGTACGATGCCCAGGCGGCTTCGGGGGTGGATTTGGTGCTGTCCGGCCACACTCACGGCGGGCAGCTCTTCCCTTTCCATCGCTTTGGGGAATGGCTGGGGATGGATGCCAAAATCTATGGGCTGGAAAGACGGGAGAATACGGACTTTATCGTCACGTCCGGGATTTCTGATTGGACGATTCAGTTCAAGACCGGGTGCAAGTCGGAGTATGTGGTGGTCGATGTGCTGGGGGCGGAGCGCTAGGAGGCAGCCGGAATGCGGCGTGGCGGCTGGCGGCGGGGAAGAAGTGGCAGATGATATTACAAACAGGAAAAGGGGCGTATGCAGAAGGAGCATATGCCTTTCTTTTATGCACAGAAATGTGTACAAAGCGCTATGGCGCTTAAGGGTATCGCTGGGGTGGCGCATGGGCCGCATGGCGAATAGTGGGGAAGGAGTCCGCTACCCGCCTACGGCTGTGGAAGCTGCCTGGTGCGACAGCTTTGAGTGGATTAAGCATTCAGCAGATTGGCGATATCAGAGAAATCAATGAACAAATCGTCATAGATTTTGACCCTGATTGTGGAATCGAAGGAATACTGGACATTGAGGAGGTTCCCCTCGAAATAGTTGACGGTCACCAGCTTCCGGCGATGATCCACAATCCAGTATTCGCGGACTCCGGCATTTTTATAGTAGAAGAGCTTTCGGATATAGTCGTCTGACGGGTTGCTGGGAGAGGTGATTTCGATGATGAAGTCAGGCGCGCCGTTGCAGCGGTTCCCGTCCAGCTTGTCTTTGTCGCACACAATCATGAGGTCGGGCTGCACCATGGTAAGGGGGCTGTCGGAAAGCTTCACGTCGAATGGGGCGGGGAATACCTGACAGCCGCCGCCTTTTTTCCGCAGATAATTGCGGAGGGCGACGAGCAGCTCCGTCAGGATGGTCTGGTGGCTCTGGGAGGGGCTGGCCATGTAATGGATTTGCCCATCGAAGACCTCAGCCCTTGTGTCTTCGGGGAGGGATTCGTATTCTTCTAAGGTGATGAGGGGGAGATTTTGCTGTAAAGCTGCGGACATGGGGGAGCCTCCTTTCGTTTTTAGGTTATGTACCTCTGCGGCAACTGATGCAGTCAGCTGCCACAGGGTTCAGAAACCATATAGCCAATATTTCAATCCACACCCTGAAAAAGTGGTGACTATGGATAGTTTATTCGATTCGGAAAGGTTTATCAAGGGATTTTCAAATTTTTATTGGCAGAAAGTGTAGGCGTTGAAGTTTGCCGGATTGCAAGACAGCATGGGAAAT
>CAMTBF010000275.1 GCA_947068385.1 uncultured Lachnospiraceae bacterium | reverse complement strand
GGCCTCTGGCCGTGTTCAGCCGCTGCTGCGCATCCTGGCTCTTCTCATCCAGTTCCTTCTGGCTCCGGGCGGCCTCCTTCAGCATCCCGTCCAGCTCCCTCTTCCGGCGGCAGGCCTCTTCGGCCTCCCGGGCCTCCTTCTCCAGCCGGTCTTCCAGGGCTTCTATGCTTAACGATAATCCGTCTATGAATCTTCTCAGCTTCTCTCCGGCGGCATCCGGGCTTCCGTCCCCGGAGCACGCCGTCCCGCAGGAACGCTCCCCTTCCATGGAATGGGCTCCCTCCATGAGCAAAGCGCATTCCGTCCCCGCAGCGGCAAGGGCAGCCCCTCCCTGTACCGGTTCCCACAGCACAGTCATGCCCAGCGCGCTGCGGATCCTGCCCTCCGTCTGCTTCAGGCGCTCCGCCAGATTCTTTCCCAGGTTCGACGCTTTTTCGCTGAGCCGCTCCGTTTTGGCTTCAACGGAAGACAATTCCTTCTTCTTTTTGTCCAGAAGGGCCTTCTCCGGCACGGCTTCCGGTACCCGGGCCAGTATAGGATGGTGCGGGGAGCCGCAGACCGGGCAGGCCTCCCCCTCCTCCAGCCCTCTGGCCAGCAGGCCCGCCTGGGCGTCCAGGAACTGCTGCTCCATCCCTCGATAGGCATCGCCAAGCTTCCGCTTCTGCTCCGCTGCCGCCAGGTACTCTTCCCTCACGGAAGAAAGCTCTCCCTGCAGCGCCTCCAGGGCCGCGGCATCCGAAGACAGATCAGCCTTCATATCCTTTGCCTCCTGGAGCTTTTCCTGCCGCTGCCGCAAAAGCAGCCTCCGGGCCTCCACATCCCCCAAAGCCTCCCATTCCCGCTGATAGCGGTCCCACTGGCTCTGATGGATCCTGGCCCGTTCCTGGGCCTTCCCGCAGGCCTGCTCCAGGGCATGGGAGGCCTCCCGGCATTCCTTCAGGTCAGCGGCCTGCTCCCGGCAGGACCCAAGCCTGCGCTGCGCCTCCTCCGCCTCATGGCGGCATGCCACCAGAACCTCGCCGATGTCCTTTAGAGCGGCCCGCTCCCTTTCGGCATCTTCCGCCTCCCGGGCCAAAGCCTCCCTGCGGGCCTTCAGTCCCTCCAGGGCAGCGTCGATCTCTCTGCTCTCCCTCTCGGCCGTCTCCTGCTCTCCGGTGAGCCTCTGCAGAAGCTCCCGCTGGCCCGTAAGCCTCTCGTCCATCTGCTCCACCGCGGCAAGCATGGCCTCCCTGTCCCCCAGGGCCTGGATTCTGCTCTGGTTCTCCAGCAGGCCCGCCGTGAGCTCCTGTCTCCTCTTTTCGCCCTCCGCAATGGATTCTTCCGCCTTCCGCTGGCGCTGGGCCTCCTGGGCCAGCCCTTCGCTGTGCCGCTGCAGGCCCTGCTGCTGGCGCAGGATGTCGCTGCGGCGGCGCTCCAGGCGCTCCTTCGCCTCCCCTGCCCCAGCCAGGAGCCGGAAGCTTTCCCGCTCCTCCTGCAGGGCCGCCTCCAGGGCCTGCTTCTTTAGGAGGATTTCCTCCTGGCGCTTCCGCTCTGCGGCGATTTCCAGCTCTCCCGCCTCCCAGGCCTGCCGCTGCCCGTCCAGGCGCTCGAACCTCTCCAGGTTCTTACCGGCGGCCTGCATCCGCTCCTCCAGCACGCCGCATTCCTGGCGTTCCCGGGCGGCCTTGTCGAAGAGCCCCTCCTTGCAGGCAAGCTCCTCCCGCAGCGCCTCCTGCTGCCTCTGGTTCTCCAGAAGGGCACTGCGCTGCTCCTCCCTGTGGCGGATTTCTACTATAAGCCCGTCTTCCCTCCGGATTTCCTCCTCCAGGCGCGCCATCTGTCCGTCCATGGCGTTCAGCGCGTCCTGGTCCTCGGCGCACAGCGCCGCCAACAGCTCCAGGCCCTCTTCCACCCTGCCGTCGAACTTCACCCGCTGCAGCTCCTGAAGCCTCATTCCGGTGTCCGACGCCGGGCCCTCCTGGCAGACGATTCCGTCCATGAACTGATTGATGCTGCGCTTCAGCTCCTCATAGGCGTCCCTTTGGAGCTTCACCGCCCCCTTCAGCTCGTCCTGGATCTGCCTGTAGAGGCCCGTGCCGAAAATCTGCCGGAAGATCTCCCCCCGCTCCTCCGTGCCGGCGAACAGCAGCTTCTGGAAATCCCCCTGGGCGATCATGGCGATCTGGGTGAACTGCCTGCGGTCCAGCCCAATCAGCTCCGTCACCGCCCTCGTCACGTCCTTGGCCCTGGTGACGGGGCTGCGCCCGTCCGGATAGGTCAGCAGGGCATCCGTCTTCTGGACAGTGTAGCCGCTGCCCCGCCCCTTGGGGCGCAGGTACTCCGGGTTACGCTTTACCGTATATTCCTTGCCGCGGTAGGAGAAGGTGAATTCCACAAAGGTGGGCACATCGTCCCCCGCATACTTGCTCCGGAACATATCGGACCTGCGCACGTCCCCGCTGGCCTCGCCGTACAGAGCGAAAGCTATGGCATCGAATATGGTGGTCTTGCCCGCTCCCGTGTCCCCGGTGATCAGGTAGAGCCCCTGGCCTCCGAAGCTGTCAAAGTCTATCTCCGTCCTGTCCGCATAGGGCCCGAAGGCGCTGATGACGAGCTTTACCGGTTTCATCCCTACACCCCTGCGCGTTGCGCCGCGCAATCATACAACAGGCCGGACACACCTTTTTATCCGGCCCTGCCGCCCTGTCCCGGCGGTGAATGTCCTCTTACTTCAGATCCCCGATCAGCTTCTCCATGTACGCCGCCTGCTCTTCGCTCATGGGCTGGTTGTTCTGCAGCTCGAAGAATTCCCCGAACAGCTCCAGCTCCGATTTCCGCTCCGCCTGCTGGGCGGCCTCCACTGTCCTGTCCTGCCTGGTACGGCTGTTGTCGTATGCCACCCGCATCAGGTTCGGGTACACCGTGCGCAGCTTCTGCAGGCCGTCCGGGATGTCCTCCTCGTCCGTCAGCGTGATCTGCACATAGTCCTCGGTGTCCGTATCCTGGTAGAAGGACCTGGACATCACTTCCTCATAGGAGCCTCTGATCTTCCGCATGTCCCGCAGGGGCACAAGGGGCACTGTGGACAGAGCGATATCCCCCTTCTCCCCCATCTCCAGCACCGTGACGGACTTCTCCTGCTCCGCCTCGGAGAAGGAGTACTTCAAAGGCGTGCCGCAGTAGCGCACCGTCTCCCGGCCCACGGACTGGGGGCTGTGGATATGGCCCAGGGCCACATAGTCGAATGCGTCGAAGACACTGGCGTCCACGTTGTCCAGGCCCCCCACGGACACCTCCTCGGAATCGCAGCGCCCCGCGCCGGTGACGAACTGGTGGGCCACCAGGATATTGCGCTTTCTGGCGTCTATCTCCATACGCTTTATAGCCGTCTCCAGGGCCTCCTGATAGCTCTCCGGCAGCCCGGCATCCTCTTCCTCCTGCCTGCCCTCCAGCGCATGGCGGACGGTGGCGGGCTTCAGGAAGGGCAGCAGATGGACGCTGATGTCCCCGTATTCGTCCCGTAGCTCCACCTCCAGGGCCTCACCCCGGTACACCGGCGACACATATACGCCCCGCCCCCGCATCAGCTCGCCGCCGAAGGCGATCCGCTCCGGGGAATCGTGGTTCCCGCTGACCGCGATGACCGTCTTCCCCAGGTCCGCCAGCCCGGTGAGGAACCAGTCGAACATCTGCACCGCCTCCGCGGAGGGCATGGGCTTGTCGTAGATGTCCCCCGCGATGAGCACGGCTGCGGCCTGCTCCCGCTCCGCGATCCGCAGGATCTGGTTCAGGATATATTTCTGATCTTCTGTCATGGAAAACTCATTGACGCGCTTTCCGATATGTAAGTCTGAGATGTGCAGAAATTTCATGATCGTCTCCTATCCCAGCCGCTCCCACTCATCGTCATCCTCATACTCGTCCGCATCCCGGCCCTCCCGCCGGATCAGCCGCAGGATCAGATGGTAGATTCCCCGGAACACGGAGAACACCAGGAACATGCTGATGAAGCCCAGCACGCCGAACATGATGTCCGCGAACTCCATGGCCCCTGTGTTCGTCACCCTCTGGCCAATCTCGATGGCGAAGGTGATCACGATGATCAGCGTGAATACGTATATCCAGCTGATGACCATGATGTGGTCGTTCTTCGCCAGCCATTTGAACACCGGGTGCACCACGAATATCATGGCCATCCCCAGGGCGCCGATGATCAGGAAGTGCAGCTCCTTGTCGGTGAAATTGTATTCATAGGCATCGTTGAGCCGCAGCAGATAGCTGTGTATCCGCGCGATGATCTCCACGACTCCGTATAAAAAAGCTTTCATATGTATCAGTCCCTCCCTCAGTATTCCTTGGGAAGCTCCGTGATTCCGTACCGCTGCCGGAACTCCTCCAGCTGCGCCTCCTCCTGGATGAAGAGCTCCTCCCGGAATTCTCCCGTGTGGATGTTCTTGAAGCCCGCCACCCGCTCGCCGTTGCATATGCTGCACTTCAGGATCGGCTTCCAGTTTTCTCTGTCGTAGTCCTTCTGGGGTATTTGTTTCTTTCGGAACATGGTTCCCTCCTTACATGCGAAGCCTGGCGTTCAGCCCAGCACCCTTCCATGCTTCGCGCAGAGCTCCCTGACTTCCTCCTCCGTGAATCCAGTATATTCTGCAAAAATCCTGGCATCCAACATCGTAAACTCGGTAAAGTTATTGAGCGCTGATTGCGTCCTGACCTTCCTGATTGGAAGAATGCCGGTCAGGTATGCCAAATGAAGGTATTTTGACGGCTCGCTTCCCTTAAATAAGCCCTTTAAAAAATTGATGTATTCATCCTGTACTGCCTGATTCATTGCTTCGTCACGAATCAGGACATCCCACTCGTCCACAATGATGACGAACTTCCGCCCGGCAGCTGCATTGATGCAGGACAATGCATCCGGCAGGGAATTGACCTCGGCAGGCAGTTCCTCCGGATAATATGCCCTCAATTCTTTTATTATATTTACTGTAATGAAGGAGACCGTCTGCTCGGCTCCGCCCGCAGGCTCCATGCACCATTGGACATCGATATGAATCACATCGTATCGATTCAGGTGTTTCTTGAAATCAGGGGCCTCGCTGATCGCCAGCCCCAAAAACTGCTCTTCCGAACCGCATCCCCTGCCATAGTACGCGGAAAGCATGTCAGCCGTAACGGATTTGCCGAATCTGCGGGGGCGGCTGTTGCAGATGAACTTTGCAGTGGTGTCTATCACACTGTTGGTATATTTCAGAAGACCTGTCTTATCGACATATATCCGGGAATTCAGCGCATCCTGGAATGCACTGTTCCTGGGGTTCACGAACCTTCCCATCTGCCGCATGCTCCTTTCCCTTATCGTCCTGCCCACGTTGCCGCCCTGTGTTAAGAGTATCATGGCAGGGGGTGGATTGCAAGGGAAATTT
>CAMTBF010000274.1 GCA_947068385.1 uncultured Lachnospiraceae bacterium | reverse complement strand
AAACAGAAAAAATGGAATGCCCAAACTTAGAATACTAGAAAATCCAGGGAAAATCCATGCCGTAAGTGCACAATAATTTTTCAAAAACATGTACATACTGCACATAAAAGGACTTTTTCGGGTCAGAATGTCAAGAGCATGAGCTAGGAATTGTGAAAACCATACAAAAATTAAACAAACAATTATTATGTTTTAAACAATTGACAAACAGAAAAAATGGAGGTATCCTGAATGTGGAAAAACAAATTAGAAACAAAAAACATGTTGGAAAAATGGAAAGAGCAAAATCTTAAGGAGGAAGGGAGGATTTGATTGAAGGCAAATAAGAAAAGGATCACGCTGGATCTGAAGAACCTGCAGCAGACGGCGCTGGTGGGCAAGGCCCTGTCGTCGGAGGTGAGGCTGGAAATGCTGAAGCTCCTGATAGAGAGGTCGGCCAACATCAGCGAGATAGCAGCCGAGTTCGGGCTGCCCCAGTCATCGGCGGCGCTCCATGTGAAGGTCCTGGAGGAGGCGGGGATGATATCCGTCATCGAGCAGCCCGGCGTGCGCGGCGCGCAGAAGGTATGCGGCATTTCGTTTGAGGATATCTACCTGAACGCGTTCCAGCACAAGACGGAGCAGGAGGGCAGCAAGGTGTTCAAGTTCCCCATGCCGATCGGAAACTATTTCGACTGCGAGGTAAACGGAAACTGCGGAATCATCAGCGAGAAGGGCTATCTGGGAGTGGAGGATTTCCCCTCCAGCTTCTACTGGCAGAACCGGGGCGAGGCCCAGCTGCTCTGGTTCAACACAGGATACGTGGAGTACCGCTTTCCCACGCATCTGATGAAGGGCGGACAGCCACAGGAGGTGTCCTTTTCGTTTGAGATCTGTTCGGAAGCGCCGGGGTACCAGAACGATTGGCCCTCCGACATCACTGTCTGGGTGAACGGACAGGAGATCGTCACCATGACGCTGCCGGGGGACTTCGGCGGCAGGAGGGGGCGGCTGAACCCGGAATGGTGGGGAGATACCATGACGCAGTACGGCATGTACAAATCCATCCGCATCAATGCCCTGGGATGCTATGAGGATGATATCAAGTGCTCGGATCTGTCGTTGGACGCCCTCCATCTGGAGAAAGGGAATTACATCAGTTTCAAACTGGGAGTCAAGCCCGATGCCCAGCATGTGGGCGGCATGAACCTGTTCGGTGAGAAATTCGGAGATTACGCGCAGGGGCTTGTCATGAAGGTGAAGGTGGCGGACGGAGATTCCCAGCAGGAAGTGTAAAGAATGGGAAAACCAAAAAGGAGAAAAATTATGAAGAAAAAGATGATAGGCTTGTTATTGGCGATGTCCATGACCGCCGGCATGCTGGCCGGGTGCGGCTCGGACGGCGGTTCCCAGTCCTCGGACACAGGCTCCCAGTCCCAGGCGGAATCTGAGAGCAAGGAGGAGAGCCAGCCCCAGGATGACGCCCAGGAGGAGTCCGGGGGGGCAGAGAGCGGAGCCTCTGACGCGCAGGACCTGACGTCCCTGCGGGGGAACACGGCTCCTACGGAAGATGAGATCAATGCGGTGAACACCACCCTGAACGATACATATCTGGGGGATGTCTTTGACCAGCCCATTCCCAACGACTATTCCGCGTACCCCTGGAAGGAAGAGGTGACCCTGGATGTCTGGATGGCGAACAATTCCATCCTGTCCAGCGTCTGCCCTGACCTGAACGACCATCGCGTGTTCAAGCAGCTGGAGGAGCTGACCGGGATCAAGCTGAACTTCATCGTGCCCGCCCTGGGAGAGGAGGGGACGGAGTTCAACCTGATGATCGCCAGCGGCGAGCTGCCGGACATCATCATCGGCGCTGACCGCTACACCGGCGGCATCGCGGCAGGCGTGAACGAAGGCGCCTACATGGACCTGACGGACATCGTGGACGAATATATGCCCAACTATTCCGCCTGGAGGAACTCCGATGAGGAGAGGAGGAAGACCACGGTCACGGACGAGGGCGTGATCGGCGCTGCCTATGGAATCGCCCCTTACAATGAATGGTGCTGGTTCGGCCTGCTGATCAAGCAGGAGGCCCTGGACAAGACCGGCCTGCCTGTGCCCGAGACGGTGGACGAGCTCCATGACTTCCTGGTGGCCTGCAAGGAGCAGGGCTACAGCCAGCCTCTGAACTACGGCTCCACCTACGGACAGATCTTCACGGGCATCATCAACGGCGCTTACGGCGTATGGGACTGGACCTTTGTGGACGACGACGGAAAGGTGGCATGGGGGCCTGCCCAGGAGGGCGCGAAGGAGTACCTGACCACCATGCAGAACTGGTATAAGGAAGGCCTGCTGAACACGGACTGGGCCACAGCTGACTTCAACCAGAGGATGGCGGAGGCGGTATCCGGCGACTGCGCGGTGATGATGGACTCCCCCGACACCATGTGGGGATACTGGAAAGAGGACAACAACATCGATTTCGTAGCGGCCCTGAACCCTGTGCTGAACAAGGGGGATAAGTCGAAGCAGACTTACCGCAACTTCAAGAGGACCGGCTCCGTGGCAGCCATCACCACCCAGTGCAAGAATGTGGAGGCAGCCTGCGCGTTCCTTGACTTCGCGTACACCAAGAAGGGCTGGGAGATCTACAACTACGGCTCCTACGGCGACGTGCATCTGGTGGACGAGAACGGGCTTCCCTATTTCTTCGCCGACGGCCTGATGTACAATGACCCTGATGGACAGCCTGTCAGCAACCTGATCTGGAAGTACCGCATCCACGACGGGGCCAACATCCGTGACGAGCACAACTCCAATCCTCTGATCACGGCGGAGGGCAGCTATTCCGGAGACATCCGCGACTACTGGACTGCCAACATGGATTCTTCCATAACCATGCCTCCTGTGACCCTTACCGCGGAAGAGGCGGCGAGAGAGGGCGAGCTGGGAACGATCCTCTCCACCATGAGGAACGAATACTTCTCCAAGATCATCATGGGGCAGCTGGAGGTAGACGCCTATGACGAGTTCCTGGCCAATGCCAAGGCCCAGGGCATGGACGAATTCCTCAGCCTGTGGCAGGCTGCGCTGGACCGTTATAACGCGAGATGACGGGAAGGCATATCCGCTGACGTGAGCTCATGACAGTTCCGGCCCCCGCCCCATGGACGGGGGCCGGCCATAAGGCAAAGATTGATTGGAGTCCGCTATGAAAATGAAAACCAAAAAGGAAAGTTTTAAGACGGCATTGCGGAAAGACCTGAAAAAGAATTCTTTCGCATATCTGCTGCTGATCCCGGTACTGCTGTGGTACATCGTATTCTGCTACGCGCCCATGTGGGGAGTCCTGCTGGCGTTCAAGGATTACAAGCCCCTGCTTGGCTTTGCCGACAGCCAGTGGGTGGGCCTGAAGCACTTCAAGGATTTCCTGTCAGGCCCGTTCTTCGTAAGGACGGTCAAGAACACCTTCATGCTCAATATCTGGGGCCTGGCCTTCGGCTTTACCTCGCCCATCATCCTGGCCCTGCTGCTCAACGAGGTGAAGGCCATGCGGTACAAGAAGTTCGTGCAGACCGTCACATACATGCCGCATTTCATTTCCCTTGTAGTCATCTGCGGTATGATTCATATCTTTACCCAGTCGGGCGGCATCCTGACCCAGCTGGTGGACTGGATCACGGGCACGGAGCACGCCTCCCTCCTGGGATATGCCAATATGTTCCGGCCTATCTATACGTTTTCCGGCATCTGGCAGAACATAGGATGGGATTCCATCATCTACCTGTCTGCCATGAGTTCCATAGACCCGGGACTGTACGAGGCGGCTGAAATCGATGGCGCCGGCAGGTTCCGCAAGATGTGGCATGTGACGCTGCCCCAGATCAGCCCCACCATCATCATCCTCTTCATCTTCGCCGTGGGCGGCCTGATGGCGTCCGGCCATGAGAAGATTATACTGCTGTACAATTCGCTGACCTATGAGACGGCGGACGTGATCGCTTCCTATGTATACAGGCGAGGCCTTCAGGAGGCCAGCTACAGCTTCGCCACGGCGGTAGGCCTGATCAGCTCCGCAGTCAATTTCCTGCTTTTGTGGTTCACCAACCGGGTGTCCAAAAAGTATTCGGAAATCAGCATTTTCTAGGGAGGTATGGCTATGAACAAGAAAAAGAACACAATCGGGAAATGGACTCCCGCGAATGTGATCTTCAATATCGTCAACTACGCGATCCTGACGGCCCTGACGCTGGCCTGCCTGTATCCCATGCTGCATGTGCTGTTCGCCTCTGTCAGCAATCCCACGGATTTGATAGCCCACAGGGGGCTGCTGCTGAAGCCCCTGGGCTTCACCATGAGCGGCTACAAGCTTGTCTTCAAGGACGACAGCCTGCTTGTGGGCTTCAAGAACACCTTCCTCTATGTGGGGCTGGGGACAGCGGTGAACATGCTGTTCACGATCATGGGGGCCTATGCGCTCTCCAGGCGTGAGCTGCTTTTGAAGAACGCTATCATGGTCATCATCACGATCACCATGTTCTTCGGGGGCGGCCTGATTCCCTGGTTCCTGGTGATGAAGCAGGTGGGCCTTTACAACAACCTGTGGGCCATGATCCTACCCACGGCGCTGAACACATGGAACATGATCATCCTGCGGACGGGCTTCCAGTCCTTCCCCTACGACCTGGAGGAGGCGGCGGTGATCGACGGCGCGTCCCAGTCGAAGATACTGATGGACGTCATACTGCCGCTGTCGAAGCCGGTGCTGGCGGTGATCTTCCTCTACTACCTGGTGGGCAACTGGAACTCCTGGTTCAACGCCATGGTCCTCTTAAAGGACAGGGCCAGGTATCCGCTGCAGCTTTTGCTGAAGGAGATCCTGGTCATGAACGATGTGTCCATGAGCTCGGTGGGAAGCGCGGGCGGCGTGTCCGTGAACAGCGTGCAGGGGGCTACGGCCTACAGAGAGCTGGTGAAGTACTGCGTGACCGTCATCGTGACGCTGCCTATACTGTGCGTGTATCCGTTCCTGCAGAAGTATTTCGTGAAGGGCGTGTTCGTGGGGTCTATCAAGGGCTGAGGCAGAGAAAAGCTTGAACTGCTGCATATGGGAAAAGACGGCGGAGGAATCGCTGAGGAAACGGTTCCTCCGCCGTTTTGTCGGCAGAGGGTCTTATGGCCCCTCCAGTGGGTCTTCACCGCTTCCGCCAGCCGGTCAAAGGTCTGCATAATAGAAGTCAATAGATTTTGCTCTTCCTGTATCAGGAATGAAGCGTGCGTCTCCCATAATTTTATGGACACCCTCCGAAAAGTATGGTAAACTTGCGTTGATGAGAAATATATTGAGTAGATTCAAAAAAGCCTCCATAACAAAACAATACCAGGTATTGTTTTGTTATGGAGGCTTTTTTGAATCTACTCAATATATTTCTCATCA
>CAMTBF010000273.1 GCA_947068385.1 uncultured Lachnospiraceae bacterium | reverse complement strand
ACTCTGGATTGACACATACCAGCATCTTGCCGGTAGCCTTGTCATATCCTTTTTCTTGGAAATCCGCTTGTTCCTTTCTGCGTGTCCGATGCCATAAAAATCAAGTATTTCTATCAGTTGACCGATACTGGTAGCTCCGTCTGTCTTCATATCTTTGATCACTTCTTCAACGCTTTTTCCCGTAATCATAGCAATGCACGACTGTCCGCACGCTGAAAAATTAGGCTGCATGATCAATTCCATATGTCTTACTCCCCATCCTTTTTTATCCATATCTTCTGCAAGCACTGATTTGCATGTCCGCCTCTAAGCTGCTATCCATGACACCCTTCTTATACCTTACCTATCTCTTTTCAAACAGATATACCCCTCCCGAAATTGCACTGGAATAATTGCTGTCTGTATAGTGGCCAAAGAGCAGTACCACATTAACATAAATCTCCCGTTTCTTCAAGCCTTTTGGGAGATTTTTCAAGAGCCACTTCGATAGCTGCAGAAAACGGATTCCGTTCTGGCTTATTCTCATCCAGAACAGAACCCGTTCCTTTCTATCAAGGCCTCAACGCTTGATATCATAATTCATATTCATCAGATTCCGGATAGCTGCCGCGTCGTCCGTGATGTTGGCATCCCCACGGATGGTATGCTTTAAAGCGCTGCTGGCCACCGCGAAGTTCACCATGTCCATGGGCCTGTAGCGGTTCATCATGGCATAGATCAGGCCGCTGGCGAAGGCGTCCCCTCCGCCCACCCGGTCCAGGATGTTAAAGGTGAAAAGCTTGCTCTCAAAGGTATGCCCCTCATACCACATGTAAGCCTTCAGGCTGTTCTCGCTGCCGCTGTGGGCATAGCGCACATGCCGGGCGATGCACTTCAGATTAGGGTATCTGTCCACGAACCTCCGGAAGACCTCGTCCTGCTGCTCATAGCTAGGCTGCAGCGGCACGCCGTCCTTCCAGTCCCCCTTGCCCTGGTCGTCCTCGTCCCGCCACAGATGGTAGGGCTCGATTCCAAAGAGCACGTCCACATAGGGCAGGCATTCCGTGCAGAAATCCCTGGCCTCCTCCCAGCTCCACAAGCTGCTTCGGAAGTTCCCGTCAAAGCTGGTGGTGATGCCCTTTTCCCTGGCCGTCCGCAGGCACCGCAGGATCATCTCCCGGCAGTTCGCCCCCAGGGCCGGGGTGATGCCGCTTAGGTGGAGCCAGGTGAAGCCCTCCAGCAGGGCATCGAAATCATAGGAGCTGAAATCATATTCTGCGATGGCGCTGTTCTTGCGGTCGTAGGTCACCTTGCTGGCTCGGATGCCGTACCCTGTCTCCAGGTAATAGGTCCCCAGTCTGTGGGTGGGGGTCTGCTCCGGCGTGCTCAAGATCACCGGCGTGCAGTGCACGTCATTGCTGCGAAGCATCCTGACGGCGCTCTTCCCCAGGCTGTTGTTGGGCACGACGGTAAAAAAGGTGCTGTCTATCCCTAAGTTGGCCAGGGCCAGGGCGATGTTCGCCTCGCTGCCGCCGTAGCTGGCCTCGAAGCTGGAGGCCAGCCGAATCTTCTCATAGTTCGGCGGCGTCAGCCGGAGCATGATCTCTCCGATGGTGATGAATCTCCGGGAATTGTCACCCTCTTTTAGCAACGGATTTCCGTGTTCCATATATTCCCCCTCATTTCCTGTATGTAATTTCGTTTTCTATACTCACTGGCGATGAAATTTGCCGTCATGCTCATGGCATGCTTCGCTCGTGCGTCGGGTCATGAATGAAGAAGAACCCTCATCATTCATGGCAAGATTCATCGATTGTTATCATAAGGTTCGCACAAGGGGCAGTCCTCCTGCCCCTTGCGCAGTCCTTGTACAATGACTATGCCGCCGGACTGTCCCGCTGATTTTATCCTGCCTGCATGTCCGCCTTCCCGGGACTTCCAGGGCCATTACAAATGACATCTGTCTTCAATATTCCAGATAAGCCCCCTTCATAGGACTCGCGGCATGCTCGCTGTACAGGCGTAAGACTCCCGACTTGTACTTAGGCTCCCTGGGCTTCCAGTTCCTGCGGCGCTCCTCCAGCACAGCCGCCACTTCCTCCATGGTCTTATGCTCCCCTGCGATGCCGACGATGTTCAGCTTCCGCTCCTCCACGTCTATCTCGATCAGATCCCCCTCTTCCACCAAGGCGATGGGCCCGCCGTCCACGGCCTCCGGGCTGCAGTGCCCGATCACCGGCCCTGTGGACGCGCCGGAGAACCGTCCGTCCGTGATCAGGGCGATGCTCCTGCCCAGCTCCTTATCGCTGCTGATGGCCTCGGAGGTATAGAACATCTCCGGCATGCCGCTGCCTCTGGGCCCCTCATAGCGGATGAACACCGCGTCGCCCTTCTGCACCTGGTGCTTCAGCACCGCCTCCAGGCATTCCTCCTCGCTGTCAAAGGGCCTGGCCCGCAGCACTGCCTGAAACATCTCCTTCGGACAGGCCGTGTGCTTGATGACCGCTCCCTCGGGAGCCAGGTTCCCGCGAAGTATCGCGATGCTACCGTCTGTGCCGATGGCCTTGTCATAAGGGCGGATGATGTCCTCCTTGGTCAGGGACACCTGGTAGCGCCGGTTGAACTCCTCCAGCCACTTTCCGCACCTTTCATAGAAGCCGTTCCGCTTCAGCTCCTCCAGGTTCTCCCCCAGCGTCTTCCCGGTCACCGTCATCACGTCCAGGTGCAGATGCTCCTTGATTTCCTCCATGATGGCCGGGACGCCTCCCGCGTAGTAGAAGCATTCCGCAGGCCATCTCCCCGCGGGGCGGATGTCCAGGAGATACCTGGCGTTCCTGTGGAGCCTGTCAAAGGTGTCCCCTGTAATCTCGATGCCGAACTCATGGGCGATGGCCGGGATGTGGAGCAGGGTATTGGTGCTCCCCGAGATGGCAGCGTGCACCAGGATCGCGTTCTCAAAGCTCTCCATGGTGATGATGTCGCTGGGGCGCATATCAGGCTGGGTGGCCAGCTTCACGGCCTGTGCCCCCGCCTGTCTCGCGAATGCCAAAAGGTCCGGGCTGGTGGCGGGCATCAGGGCGCTCCCCGGCAGGGCCAGGCCCAGGGCCTCCGCCATGACCTGCATGGTGGAAGCCGTGCCGATGAAGGAGCAGGCCCCGCAGCTGGGACAGGCATTGCACTTCGCCCAGTTCAGCCTCTCCTCGTCGATTTCCCCCCGCTGGTACTGGGCGCTATACTTGCCAAGCTGCTCTAAGGTCAGCATCTCCGGCCCCGCGTTCATGGTGCCTCCCAGCACCACCACCGCCGGGATGTCCACCCTGGCAAGCCCCATCAGGTTCCCGGGCAAGCCCTTGTCGCAGCTGGCCAGGTACACCCCTGCGTCAAAGGGGGTGGCGTTGGCCTGGATTTCTATCATATTCGCGATCATCTCCCGGCTCACCAGGCTATAGTTGATGCCGTCCGTGCCCTGGCTCTCCCCATCGCACATATCCGTGCAGTAATACCGTGCGCCGTGGCCGCCGGCCTCTTCGATTCCCTTCCGAACCTCCTCCACCAGGATGTCCAGGTGGCCGCTGCCCGGATGGCTGTCGCCGAAGGTGCTCTCTATGATGACCTGGGGCTTGGCCAGATCCTCGGGCTTCCACCCCGTCCCTATCCGCAGCGGATCCAGCTCCGGCGCGTTCTTTCGCATCTCCTGACTTCTCAGTTCCATATTCTGTCTTTCCTCCTACTCAACTAATATCCTCTCGGAGTCTCTCTTCTGCTTTCTGCTTTCCGCATAGCTTTCCGGAAGCCTTTTTCAGAGATTCCTCTCTTTTTCTGCTCTATGGTTTATCAAGTCTCCGATTTTGCCTGAATTCAAAAATTTCACTGCGATGCTCTTTCTATTTCACATTACAGTTTTGTCTTATTGTTTCATTCCGGCCTTTCCGTTCTCTGCCCCCCAGTGCTGCCCTACAGAAAGCAGGGACGACGCCGTCCGGCAATTCCCTCATCTCCTGATATTTCTCAGGCGAAGAACGAGATAATCAGCGCCACTACGAACCCGGTTCCGCCCACCAGCGTCTCCATGATCGTCCAGGTCTTCAGCGTGGTCTTCTCATCCATCCCCACCAGGGACTTCACCAGCCAGAAGCCGGAGTCGTTGAAGTGGGAGCAGACGGTAGCCCCTCCTGCCACTGCCGCCGTGGTGCAGGCCAGGTACAGCGGGGACAGATCCGCGATGCCCGGCATGGCCGCGATGATGCCTGCCGCCATGGTCATGGCCACGGTTGCGGAGCCCACGCAGATCCTCACCAGCGCCGCCACCACAAAGGCCACCACCACGATGGGGAGGTTCGCGGAGGACACCGCGTTTCCGATCAAATCGCCCAGCCCGGAATACTGCAGCATATACCGCAGCACGCCGCCGCAGGCCGTCACCAGCAGGATCAGTCCGGTAGGCTCTAAGGACTTCGTCATGATTTTTTCCAGCTGCTCCATTTTATATCCGTGCTTCAGCCCCAGGACCAGCATAGCCACGATGGTGGCAATCAAAAGAGCCACGAAGGGCTCCCCCAGGAAGCCGAATACCGGCGCCAGTCCGCTGAGGGCTGGAACCACTCCCGCTATGGAATCCAATATAATCAGCACCAGGGGAATCAGGATGATGCCCACGATGGTCCAGAAATTGGGCAGCTTGGACTCGTCAAAATCCTCCTGGTTCGCCACATGCTCCGGCACGGGCACCATGTACTTATTCCCGCAGACGGCTCCCCACACGGGCCCTGCCACCACCATGGCGAAGATGCCGCACAGAATCCCCACCATGATCACCCAGCCCAGCTCCACGTTCAGCATGGTGGCCACCAGCACCGGCCCCGGGGTAGGCGGAATAAAAGCATGCCCCACCGCAAGCCCCGCCAGCAGCGGAATCGCGTAGAACAGAGAGGAACGGTTCGTCCTCTTGGCCAGGGAGAAGGCCAGAGGAATCAGGATGATCAGCCCTGCGTCGAAGAACACCGGCATGGCGATGACCAGGCCCGTAATGCCCAGGGCCCAGGCCGCTTTCCTGTCGCCGAACCATTTCACCATGCTCACCGCCAGGGTCTGGGCCCCTCCCGAGGCCTCCAGGATGGCCCCGAACATGGAGCCCAGCCCCACCAGCAGGGCGATTCCCTTTAACGTATTCCCGATACCGTCGTTCACTGCCGTCACGATCTTCTCAAAGGGCATGCCCGCCCCCAGTCCTATCACGATCGCTCCCACCAGAATGGAAACCATCGCCTGTACCTTGAACTTGATAATCAGCAAGAGCAATACCGCAAGCCCTACGATTGCCGCGATCACCAATCGGGTAGGGTTCAGAACTAAAGCTTCTCCAGCCATGTTTATGACCTCCTTCATTGTTTCTTCATCGTTTCTACATTTCCTGCCTTTTTGTTTGGTTTTTGGTTTCTAAATCTTTTGTTC
>CAMTBF010000272.1 GCA_947068385.1 uncultured Lachnospiraceae bacterium | reverse complement strand
GATTAGGATGAAGGCATTGTTGTTCAGGCATAGCTGCGTGGTCACCTTCTCCTGGAACTGCTGCCCTGTCATGAATGGATTCGGCTCCGACAGCAGGAACCGTATGTTCGCGTCCGGGTTCACCTTCAGCCCTCCGGCATCTGTTCGGATATGCTTCCCTATCAGTTTCCCTGCAGCCTTCACCTTCGGTCGGATGCATGCCCGGACGATATCGCTGTCATACAGCTTCCCATTCCAGGAATAATAATGCTCCCCATATGTGGTGACCATCTGCATCACGCTCTTGTCCGCCTTTTCGGCCTTCATGGCCCTCCGTCTCCTGAAAATCCCCAATTCCATCACCTCCTATGCCACCATGCTCAGGTATTCATCCAGGTGGTTCTCCAGCTCCACGTATGCGTCCAGCAGGCTGGCCATCCCATCGATGCGGCGCGTAGCCCCCTGCTTCCCCTTGGCCGGCTGGATGTTGTCGTTCCTGTCCACGTCCACCGTGGTGTTGCAGAGGCACCACTTCAGGATAGGATTGTTGTTGTACACAATCCGCTTCTTCGCCAGGTCTGCACCCAGGCTCTTCATGGGCCCGGACAATGTCTTCTTGCCCTGGAACACCAGGTCTATCACGGAGGTGCCGAAGACGTTTCGCATTTCCTCCACGAAATAGGTGGCGCTCCATCCGTCCACGCCGCACTTGAACAGGTATATGTCCTTCTGCTCCTGCACCTCCCGGTACCAGTCCACCACGTACTTGTAATGCATCCGGTTCCCGGGGCAGGTGCGCAGGAACCCCCGCTCCTTCCAGATGTCGTAAGGTATCTTGTCCTCCCTCACCCTGGCCTCCAGCAGATCCTCCGGGATCCAGTACATCTGCTCCACATATATCCTGTCATCCTCTGGTACCATGAAGATGACTGTGGCGCATGTCAGGTCGGTGGTGCTGGACAGGTCACACCCGCCGATGCCGTACCTGGGCTTCAGCTGGGCAGCATCGAAGAGCTCCTGGTTGTCTATCTGCTCAAAGGTGAGCCATGCTTCCGTGGACGTCTCCCTGATGTTGAACTCCTTGCACACCAGGTTCCTGACCAGGCTGGGATTCTCCATGGCCTTGCGAACCTTCTCCGCCAGGGCCTCCCTATTCTTGATCGTCCCCAGCCCAGGGTTGGCCTTCTTCCAGCATTCGGAATCCGTCCACTCCTTACGCTCGTCCAGCTCATAGATGAATGGGAAGAAATGGATGTCCTTGTAGCCACCGTCATCGAACAGGCCGTTGATGACCCTCTCCGACTCCTCGTACTTCTGGTCGTAGATGTCCTCCCGGATGGTCCCGGCAGTGGAGGTGATGTAGATCAGCGGCTGCTCCCTGGCGGTGACGCCGTCCGCGATGATGTCGTACAGCCTCCGCCCGTCCTTCCACTGGTGGATCTCGTCCATCAGCCCGCAGTGGACGTTCAGGCCGTCCAGGGTGTCGCTGTCGGATGCCAGCGGCTTGAACGTCCCGTCATTGTACAGCTCGCTGGAGAGCTCCGCCACCAGGGGCTTGACCCGTTTGAGCAGCGCCTGGGACTTCCTGACCATGCGCTTCGATTCCGTCCATATGATCTTCGCCTGATCCTTCTTGGTGGCCACAGCGTACACTTCCGGCCCCGGCTCCCCGTCCCCCAGGAGCATGTACAGCCCCACGATGGATGACAGCAGGGACTTGCCGTTCTTCTTCCCTACGATGAGCACGGCCTCCCTGCACATCCGGTTGCCCTCGATGTCGATGAATCCGAAGATGGCCGCAAGGTGCGCCTTCTCCCAGAGCTCCAGCCGCACCGGCCTGCCTGCTCCCGCGCCCTTGGACAGCCTGCAGTAGTTCTCTGCGAACTCTATCACATGGTTCGCCCGCTTCGCGGAATAGAAGTATTCGCCCGGCTGCCTGACCAGGGATGCCAGATACCTGTACCAGCGGCGAATCTTGTCTCCTACAGTCTCCCTCCCGCTTTCAATCGCCTCCCAATATTCCAGGATTGGATTATAGTCCAGCGGGTACTCCATCCTCTTCATACGTCCTCCCTGCTGTCAACGAAGTCCTCGAAGCCGTCCCCAGGCCCCTCCGGCTTCTGCTGCTTCGGCATGCAGTCCACCAGAATCTTCATGGCCTGGGTCAGCTTCTGGGATAGCTGCAGGTATGTCTGGGATTCCGGGCTCTGCTTGGTGCCGTACTGGTTCTCGCCGTTCTTGTATACGGCTGTCGTGCCCTCCCGGTTGATGGTCTCCCGTAGGTCCTGCATGGTGATGGTCATGAACGCCACATCCGCGATGGTAGACAGCACCAGCTTCTTCCTGTCCTCGTCAATCTTCCCGAAAAGCTTCTTGATCCGCGCTTCCTCTTTCTTTATCCGCTTGACTCTGTCCAGATATTCGGCATCATCAATCCTGATGACCTCCTTTGTATGCGCGCCCATATACCACACCCCCTTTATGCGCGGCCTGCGTGTTAAAGGAAAGCCACCCCTACGGTCTCCTGGGAGCGCCCCCAGGATGCTCTTCAGGGGGGAGTGTCAGAATCTCGCCGAACCTTGCGTCAAGCAGGATGACCTTCCGCCCGAACTTTTCAGCCAGCTCCTTCTCCATCTCCTCTGTCTCCTCTTTCCTGCAACACCGATTGAACCTGATGACGATAGTCCCTTCTCCAATGACCGTCGCAGTTTCTCCTCCGATGAGAATCCCTTCGCAGCTCTTAATGCTTTCTTCCATCTCTGTCCACCTCCCTCATTGATATTGGCTGGCCGTCTGCCGTGAATCTGCAGAGAGGCCTGCTGCCCCCGCCTATTCCGTGTCCCTCGAACCTGTCATGGCAGTCCTTACAGACATACTCCAGGTTCCGATGGTTCAGGGATATCTCAGGATTCGATATGGTCTCCCGGGTCAGCGGCTTCTTGTGGTGCACGATGTACCCCGGCCTGTCATGGCATTCCTCACACAGCCCGCCGTCCTCCAGGATTCTGTCCTTTATGTATGCATCCCTGCATTTCAGCCATCGGCTTGACCTATAGAATGCTTTCGCCCACTCCTGTGCCATCCCAGTCTCCCTCCAGCCCTGCTGCCGCAGGTTTCTTCCCACGCAAAAGGACACGGCTGCTGCCGTGTCCCATGTAGCGGAAGTGGCAGGCCATTCGCGCCTACCTCTTCATGATTTATTGTATCACACTTTTTTATTAATTGTGTGCAACTTTGAAAAACCCAGAGATTTTATTGCTGACTGTGGCCTGGGATGCCTGAACCCTTTTCGCGATTTTGCTCTGTGGCATGCCATCAAGGAAGTACATCCTGAAAATCCGCCGTGTCAAGCTGTCCGGGATGTTCTCTACATATTCCTCAATCTCTCGTTCCTTCTCCCGCAGACTTTCTATCTGTTCTGCATATTTTGTTTTCAGATGGTTCTCCTTTGCAAAATCATACCCTACCACTGACTGCGGAATAGGATATCCGCTCCGGTAATCCATAATCACATCATTCCCGATGAGAGAACCGTCTTCCCCCAAGTGCACAATCCTATACCTGAGCTCTGCAATCTCATTCTGAATGTCCCTGTACGATTCCAACTTGTCCCTCGTCATCTTCCCCTCCTCACCGCCGCTGTCCCTGCGGCTATCTGTATGCCTCTTGGTTGCACCAATATGGCTAATGCCAGGATTCTTGCCCGTCCCTTCAAGTATTAGTATACATGTGCATTGTGTGAATTGTGTGCAAGTTTATTAAGAAAGCATAAACTTTCCCTGATTGCCAAAAATCGCTTGACATTTATGCGCATTATGCGTATAATATAATTGTAAGGAGGTACGCACATGAAATTCCGGGAAATAGAAAAGATAATCATAGCTGACGGATGGCAATTCAAAAATGCAAAGGGTTCACACCACCATTACATCCATCCGACGAAGCCGGGCAAGGTCACGATTCCAAATCACCCCGGAGACATTGCCCCACAGATAGTCAAACAGATTCTTAAGCAGGCCGGGCTATAAGGCCCGGTGCTGCACACAATAAAGGAGGTTCTCAAATGAAATTGACTTATCCGGCCTGTTTCTATCCCGATGAAGAAAGGGAAGGCGCCTATGCAGTCGTAGTTCCCGATCTCCCCGGCTGCGTGA
This sequence comes from uncultured Lachnospiraceae bacterium, assembly GCA_947068385.1. Lineage (GTDB taxonomy): Bacteria > Bacillota > Clostridia > Lachnospirales > Lachnospiraceae > Acetatifactor. The sequence goes on along the minus strand of CAMTBF010000272.1, from coordinate 1,302 downwards.
GCGGCGGCAATACTTTGGCAGAAGCAATGGTCATGGGCATGGACGCCGCTTCCGGCTGGGTGCTCGATGAGCTGGAAGACGGAAAACCTGCCCCTCCAGCCAGCCCGTTGGAAAGCATAACCCCGGAGCCCGGCGGCTTCGTAAGCATGCTTGTCCTGGACATGGATACTTACGCAGAAAAATATGGCGAGAAAGCTGTAAGGAAGAATCTCACCATTCCTGCATGGCTCAATACTTTTGCAGAAAAGAACCACATTAATTTTTCACAGGTTCTCCAGGACTCGCTCACCACAATCTATCAGCAGAAACAGCATGCCTGAGTTGCCCGCCGGCGCATCGCTCTGCATGTTACAGAATGGGCCAAGATGACAGCAGCAGGGTTGAGGCAGAACCCTGCTGCCATGTTAGAATAAAGGGAGGTTCCGGCTATGAGAGAATATATATACCCCGCTGTCTTCCATCCAAATGATGATGGTTCCTTTACCGTCACTTTTCCTAATCTGCCGGGCTGCATCAGTGAAGGCAAATCCCTGGATGATGCCATGCATATGGCACAAGCCGCCTTGGCACAGTGGCTTGAGTATCTTACGGATAAGGAGCTGAAGGTTCCATCGGCCAGTGGCCCGCACGACATCGAAGCCGAACCTGGTGAATTCGTCAACCTGGTTCATGCCGACACCAAATCCGGATAGCCAGATGCCCTGCCCTTCACTGGGTCAGGGCGTTCAGCCTTCTGCTGACCGTGCTCCTGTCCATATGTATGAGCTTGGCTATCTCTTTCTGCGTCCTTCCCTCTAGGAAGTACATCCGGAATATCCTCCTGGTTAGACTGTCCGCTATGCCCTCTTCCACATATCTCTCTATGGCATCGCACTGCTCCTGCAGCACATGGATTCTTTTTTCGTAATGCTTTTTCTGCCATTCCAGCCTTTCCCAGTCCACCCCTACGACAGCCTGCGGCACCGGGTATCCGCTCCTGTAATCATTTATGACGGAGCTGCCGAGCATGGAGTCGCCTTCGCCTAGATGGGCCAGCGTATATTTCAGCTCCGGTATCTCCTGCTTCATGCTCCTGTATGATTCCAAATGTTTCCTTGTCACCTTATCCCTCCCCACACCTGCTGCCATTCAAAGCCTCTTCTTTTCCAGTTGCACCGGTGCAACTCCATATACAGAAAACTACTAACCGTTTTACTGGCTAGTAGTTTTAAAATCAAGCATTTACAATATTTTTGTGTACATAGGAATCTATAACAATCAGCACTTTCTTCATGAAGCGCTTTGCTGTCCCATTGGCGGATT
>CAMTBF010000271.1 GCA_947068385.1 uncultured Lachnospiraceae bacterium | reverse complement strand
AGAGGCGGAGTCCGGGCAGTATATAAACGAAAGGATTGCAGGCATGGCCCAGGACTCCGCCTCTTCCCTCATTGCTGCCTGGCGTGTAAAAAGCTGGACTCCGGCTTCGTCGTATTTCTCCAGGTAAATCTCGTTTCCCTTCTTATATGCCGCTAAATAATTCCCGTCTCCATCCGGCTGAATCTTAAAATACTCCAAGAGCGTATCGCTTTCCCACTCTATGGGAAGACTGCGCGCCTCTCCGGCTTCCCCAAGCTGCAGACAGTATGCGTTATATATAGACTCCGGAAAGCCTGTGTCGGGGTCTATTTCCCCGCTGCTCCCGGTGACATAATACAATTCATCGCCGAAGAGGGAGTAATCAACGTTGATGCCATAATAGTCAGCTTCGGGAATATCCAAATCCACAAATTCCGCCTCATAGACCGGCTCTCCCCCGCTGTCGGCGCATCCCGTCAGGGCAGGCACGATTGCCAGAAACGCAAGCCGCAGGCCTGTCCGCAGCGCATTTCCCGGAGCGCTCCCGCTTCTCTTCCAGGGAATACGCTCTTTCCGCTTCCCATGCTTCCCCAACCATTTTTTCCATTCCTGCATACCAATCTCCCTTCCGAAGGCTCACTGCCTTTCCAGAGCATGCTTCTTAAATTCGCCTTACCCCCATCCGTCAGCCTCCTCATCGCCGTTACACAGAGAGCCTTTCAAAGCCATACACGGAGAACCCGGCAAGCTCCGCCGGCAGTCCCCAGGGCTGCTTTTCGTGCAGGGATAGCCGTACTCCGGACGCAATGCAGCTACATGGGACGGAAATCGTTCCCAGCAGGGTCTCTCTTTCCGCCACAGGGAGAGCCGTCCATGCTCCCTTTTCGAATACCTCGACCGAATAGGACAGAGGGAAATCCCCGGCCACCTGGGGCATGGAGAACTCGATCCGGCTGATATAGCTCTCCCGGCCCAGGTCTATGGTCAGCGAAACAGGCCACTGCGCCTTTGCCGCTTTCCATACCGTATCCAGCCTGCCGTCCGTCAGGTTCGCGTAAGGGCAGGCCGGGTCTGCCTCCACGCTGCCGGTGACCTGCAGCCCCAACGCCAGGTTCACGGGCTCAGAAACCGCCTGATAGGCCTCGTCCCTCTCCATGGCCGTCTGGGAATATTCCCGGAAAACCCTTTCCGCCAGTACCTTTAGGCTCTCTTCGCAAGGGTCGGAGGGTTCCTGCGCATCCTCCCGGGTCTTTTGGTTCGCCCAGGCCCATTCCATAGGGAAATACACAAACGGCTCCGGTTCCTTCCCGGTTTTCAGGCTGTCCGTATACCGCCGGACGAAGTTTTCCCACCGCTTTAAGCAATAGCTCTCCGTGAGCCCGGCCCATTGGCGGTTGGAATAATCCAGCAGGCAGTCCTCGCTGTTCTGCTGATCCCCCCATGTGGTGATCAGTGCCCTGGCGTTGAACTCAAACAAATCCTTTTCCTGTTCGTCCGCGCCTGCCAGCACGCTCCTGGAAGCCTGGATCCACTTCTCCAGAGTAAAATCGGGACAGAAGCGCAATATCCTGTCCTCCAGCCGAATCAGATCCAGGAACTTTCCGGAAAGCTTCTCGAACAAATCCAGATTCCTGCCATAATATGCCGCCATCATCTGCCCATGGAGACTGTTGGCCGCGTTGGAGAGGATCTGCTTCGCCACGTCCACCAGGTCGTACCGGAATGCTTCCGAATCCTGATGATCGTCATAAGCCGCGATCAATTCCGGCAGGGCCTGCTCCAGGGCCTTCTGGTCATATTCAAAGGAGCTGTGCCCCCAGGTGGAGGCGGAGCGGAAGGTCTCGGAGGGCCTGGCGTTTATGACGGATTCCCCTGCCCCCTGGGCGTACTTCTCCTTTTTCCAGTATGCCGTGTGCAGCAGGATGTCCCAGGCCCGCTCCAGATGGCTGTCGCTCCCGCCGTACCGGGACTTCGCATACTCCCGCACATACTGTCCGCAGTCAACAGGCCCGTCCTCCCAGGCCATGTCGAAGAGCAGGTCGTACATGATGGGGCCGCTGTCGAAGGCCTCCGGCGCGGCGCCGATCCCCTTCATGTAAGAGCTTCCCTGCCAGGCGGCGGGGATGTCCCTGGCCAGGGTGACTACATCGCCGTCTACGCCCATGCGCCCGCCGAAATTGTGCACCATGCTCCAGATCCAGGGGACTTTATGGCGCTCCATCATTGCATGATAGGGCCTGCGGTCCGCCTGGAGATCCAGCACCAGGGCCTGCTCCGGCTTGCAGAGGCCGCTAAGCTTTGCATCCGTAATCTGCCCCTGCCACTGCATCAGGAGCCAGACAGCCTGAGGGTCATGCTCCAGCATCTTGCGCTGGACCCGGTCATAGACGGCGGCAGGATCCATATCCCCCATCCTCCCGCCCTCGTGGAAAGGATCCACGGCGTAATAATGGGTGATGGGGCCGAATACCTCCTCCTGCTTGGCATAAAAGGCATCCGCGGCCGGGCCAAAGCAGTCCTTTCCCTCGGAGCCGTATACCCGCAGCATGGCAGGACGGGAGAAGCCGCACCAGAGCCCCTGCTCGATCACGGAGGCCTCCGGATGCTTTGCCCCGAAGTCCCCCGGCACCATTCCGGCGAAGCCCATCAGCACGGGCCGGATTCCGAAAGCCTGCATCCGGTCGTGCATCCTTCTGGCCAGCTCCACCCGCTGTTCGAACCATTTCCCCGGCAGTGGGCCGCCGAATCCGGACATGTTCTGCATGAAGAACCAGGGGAGATACGCTGGCCCGGGAATGTATGCCCCAATCTCCTCCTCCGAATAGCCGTACTCCCGCAGGAACCTTCTCTGCACCTCCTCCTGGCCCACGATATCCAGCATCAGGTTCACCCCGTTCAGGGCGAACCAGTCCAAAAGCGCCTCGTATTCCTTCCAGCCCCAGAATGCCATGGTATAGCTGTAGGTGCAGAAGTTCAGCGCGTAGCGGATGTCGTAGTTGGTGCTCCGTCGTATCCTGCCTGTCAGGGCAGGCAGCCGCTCCGGCATCTTTACATTGCTGGCAAAAAGCGGGTTGAAATTCACCAGCGCGTATTTTTTCAGATAATGGTTCAAGCCGGAGGCCATGGCGACGCCGTTCGGCCCGCAGATGACTATCCTTCTGCCTTCTTGGCGAAGCTCAAAAGCGTCATTGCCGTTCGCGCTGTGGATGTCCTCCTGCCGAAAGACGAAAGAGTCCCGCCACCGCTCCCCTATCACCCGACCCACTAAATCCGACAGCGCCCGCAGCGTCTTCTCCTGTCCATAGGCCGGATCGTCCTGAACCCTCCGGTATTCCTCATACCATGGCGTCTCCCGAAACGCTTTTATCATACCGCTCTTACCTGCCTTTCCCGCCTGCTTCTCTCCGTGGCCGATCCCCGGCCCAGAGGCATCGCATCCCCTCAGTCCACAGTCCCCATGGACGCCAGGATGCCCTCCAGCCATTCCCTGTACCGCTCCCTGACGATGTCCGGGCTCACTATCTCTACATCCCGCCCGATTCCCGCAAGCCACCCGAAGAACTGGCCGCTGACCATCACCTTGGCCCTGACCCGGAACCTTTCATCCGGCATCTGCCGGATATCCGCCTCCCTGCCGAAGCGGTCCAGCACCACGCCCACCAGCCGGTTGGGCAGCTGCAATGTCACCACGGCCTCCTCGCCGCCGTACATGCCGAATATCTGATTGGTGTACAGGGCCAGGTCCACCTTCTCGAACTGCTCCAGCCCCTCCCTGGCCTCTTTGCGCACCTCCACCCTGCCCATCTTGTCCACCCGGAAGTGCTTCATGCAGGCGTCTCTGCCGTCATAGGCCGCCAGGTAATAGTTCTCGTCCTGCCAGATCAGCGCCCAGGGGCTCACCGTCCTCTCGCTGTTGGCCCGGGGGACCAGCTCCTTTTTCAGGTTCCAGTCCAGATACCGGAAGGAGATCTGCCTGTTCTCCTGGATGGCCCGGTGGATATTGTCGATGCTGTAGTAGATGCTCTCGTTCTCCGTCTTGATCCGCCCGGCCACGTACACCTGGCGCTGCAGCTTCCCGGCATCGTGCTTCCCGGCCATCTGCTCCAGCTTCCTGATCAGGCTCCGGGACTTTTTCGTGGTAAGGAAACGAGAGGACTGCACCGCGTCCACCAGGAGCTTCAGCTCCGCCAGCTCAAACTCCCTGCCCGCCATGTAATAGCCGCCGCCCAGGCGGTTTTGGACCTGGACGATATCGTAGCCGAAGTCACAGAGCTTCTCGATATCATCGTAGACGCTCTTGCGCTCGGAATGGATGCCGTTGGCCTCCAGATGGGTGATGATGTCCGCCGTGCTGGCAGGATGGTGCTCATCCGTGTTCTCTGACAAAAATTTAACAATATAAAGGAGCTTCAGCTTCTGTCCTGACGCTCTGGCCATATCCTTCCATGTCCTTTCTGTCTTCTATTTTCTGTCATCTACTTTCTGTAATCTTTAAAGCAGGGTGCTCCACTATGGCGGCTCCCACGCCCTGCCATACATGCCCTACTCGCCATGTGGCCCGCAGCTGCGTCAGCAACAGGCTTCCCATTGCGAATCCGCGCATACACAAATCCTGCCGTAGTGAGCAGTCACTGCGGCAGGCCCAAAATGTCATATATCTTATGTAAGTCGCTGATTTCGTAGTCTGGCCTGCAGCCCGCCCCCAGGACTTCGTCCATAGTCCCTGCGCCTCTCCGATACCAGCAGGTGGGAATCCCGGCCTGTACCCCGCCCTTGATGTCGCTGGTCAGGCTGTCCCCTACAATCAGGATCCGGGACTTGTCCTTCTCTTCCACATGGGACAGGCAATGGTCGAAAAACTGCCTCTGCGGTTTGGGGCTTCCGATCTCCTCGGAGATGAAGACGCCGTCCATGACCTCCGACAGCCCCGACAGCTTCAGCTTGTTCCTCTGGGTGGAGACGACTCCGTTGGTGATGACGTACTGCCTCACTTTTCCCCGCAGACTCCTGCAGATGGCCAGGGAATCGTCCAGGAAGGAGAAGGTGCTTCCCAGACCAGCCTGGTATCCGGCCCGGAAGCCCTCCACGTCCACGCCCTCTATCCCCAGCTTTTCGAACAACAAAAGAAAGCGTCCCGTCAGCAACTGTTCCTTCGTCACTTCCCCCAGCTCGAGGCGCTTCCAGTAGTCGTCATTGATCTGTGTATACAGCGCAAGCTCCGCCTCCGTCATTTCCCTACCGATAGAGCGGAAGCATTCCGAAAGGGCATACCTTTGGGAATACGCAAAATCCAGGAGCGTATCGTCCACATCCCAAAGAATCGTGGTGAACCTACTCATTGCCACCCTTGATTGAAGCCACGGCCGCTTCCTTGGCCGCCTTCTTCTTCGCCATGGTGATGCCAATAGCCGTGGCCACTCCCGCCACTACTACGATGACAAGCATCACTACCAGATAGGACATGAATGAATTCAGAAAACTAACTAGC
>CAMTBF010000270.1 GCA_947068385.1 uncultured Lachnospiraceae bacterium | reverse complement strand
ATTTACTTGTTGACTTGTGTGGTGGATAGGCTTATAATGTATGATAATAGAAAGTGGCATTTACTTTCTATTATATAAGACAATAGAAAGCCGCATTTGCTTTCTATTATATAAGACAGTAGAAAGCCGTAATTGCTTTCTATTGTATAAGACAGTAGAAAGCCGCATTCGCTTTCAATAATTATAAGCCGGAAAGTGATGCAAGCAGACGCCGCCATGGGACAAGCCCGACAGCGGCAGGAACCAAAAACGAATCAGGAGGAATCAAAATGCAGAACGAGTATGAAATCAAAAAAGAGATTTGCGACATCGGTAAGAGAATCTACAACCGGAACATGGTCGCCGCCAACGACGGAAACATCTCCGTGAAGCTCAGCGACAACGAGTTCCTGTGCACCCCTACGGGCGTGTCCAAGGGCTTCATGACCCCCGAGTACATCTGCAAGGTAGACGCCCAGGGCAATGTGATCCAGGCCAACGGCAGCTTCAAGCCCTCATCCGAGATCAAGATGCACATGAGAGTCTACCAGGAGAGGCCTGACGTCAGAAGCGTAGTCCATGCCCATCCCGTGTATGCTACCAGCTTCGCCATCGCAGGCATCCCCCTGACCCAGCCCATCATGCCCGAGGCGGTCATCGCCCTTGGCTGCGTGCCTATCGCCAAGTACGGCAGGCCCTCTACCATGGAGATTCCCGATGCCGTCTCCGAGTATGTACAGCATTTTGACGCAGTCCTTCTGGAGAACCACGGCGCTCTGACCTATTCCGATTCCCTGCTTGCCGCTTACCTGAAGATGGAGTCCGTAGAGTTCTACGCACAGCTCCTGTACCAGTCCAGGATGCTGGGCGGCCCCAAGGAGTTCACCCCTCAGCAGGTGGAGGATCTCTATGAAATCAGGAGACAGTTCGGCATGAAGGGCCGCCATCCCGCCAACCTCTGCCCCAATGTGAAGGAGGGCAAGCCCAGCTGCCATACCTGCGGAGGCGGATGCCACGACAAGAAAGACAACGCCAATGTCTCAGCCGATGTGGTAGCCGAGATCACCAGAAAGGTGCTGGAGCAGTTAGGAAAATAAAGATTCCTGCGGGAGAGTCCTATGGAAAATGAAAGAATAGAGGCAATCGTCCGCGAAGTCCTGAACAAAGTGGCTCAGGGACAAGGCGCGGCAGATATCCCGGGAAAACCGGGAGCAGCCCACAGGACAGACCAGAGCCCGTCAGGCAGCAGCCCGAATCCGGCAATGTCCTTGGGGGACGGCAGTCCGGTCTCCGCCAACGGCGGCCTGGTGCGCGTCTCCATGCCTCTTGCGAAGGCAGTGGAGCTGATTGGGAAAATCGAGGCCAAGGCGGCGGAATGGGACATGCGCGTGGTGACGGCAGTCTCCGACGCCGCAGGAAGGCCCGTGGCCGTCCACTGCATGGATGGCGCCTACATAGGCAGCTTCGATGTGGCATTGAACAAGACTTATACATCCATAGCGTTCCAGATGTCCACTGCTCAGCTTGGGAGCCTGAGCGGGCCCGGTGGGAGCCTGTACGGCATACAGTTCACCAATAATGGCAGAATCGTCATATTTGGCGGCGGCGAAGTGCTGAAGAGGGGCGAAGCCATCGTGGGAGCCCTGGGCGTCAGCGGCGGCAGCGCCGAGCAGGACACGGCTCTGGCAGCTTATGGAAAAAGAATATTCGAGAAATCGGACGCGGAACTGGAATAGGAGGTAGCACAGTGCTTGTAAACGAGAATCTGGTACAGGATATCGTACAGGAAGTGGTGGCGAAGATGCAGATTGCGGAATCCGCAAGCGGAAAGCACGGCATCTTTGCCGACATGAACGAAGCCATCGCAGCCGCAAAGGCTTCGCAGAAAACTGTCCGCAGGATGTCCCTGGATCAGAGAGAACAGATTATCAGCAATATTCGCAGGAAGACCCATGAGAATGCGGAAATCATTGCCCGGATGGGCGTGAACGAGACAGGAATGGGCAATGTGGGGCATAAGATATTAAAGCACAAGCTGGTGGCGGACAAGACCCCCGGCACCGAAGACCTGAAGACCACGGCCTGGTCCGGGGACAGAGGCCTGACCCTGATTGAGATGGGGCCCTTCGGGGTCATCGGCGCGATCACGCCCTGCACCAACCCCAGCGAGACCGTCATCTGCAATTCCATCGGCATGATAGCGGCGGGCAACACGGTGGTGTTCAATCCCCATCCCCAGGCGGTGAAGACCACGATCTTCGCCATCAACATGATCAACGAGGCCTCCATGGAGGCCGGAGGCCCCGACAATGTGGCCTGCACCGTGGAGGTGCCTACGCTTCAGACCAGCGACGTGATGATGAAGCATAAGGACATCCCTTTGCTGGTGGCCACCGGCGGCCCGGGCGTGGTGACGGCAGTGCTGTCTTCCGGAAAGCGCGGCATAGGCGCGGGAGCCGGAAATCCCCCCGCGGTGGTGGACGAGACCGCGGACATCAGGAAAGCCGCGGAGGACATCGTCAACGGCTGCACCTTTGACAATAACCTCCCCTGCATCGCGGAGAAGGAGATTGTGGCTGTGGACACGATCGCGGACGAGCTGATGCACTACATGATTTCCGAGCAGGGCTGCTACCTGATCTCCAAGGAGGAGCAGGACAGGCTCACGGCCACAGTGCTCACCCCCAAGGGGCTGAACCGCAAATGCGTGGGCCGGGACGCGAAGACCTTGCTTGGCATGATAGGCGTCACCGTACCCGACAATATCCGATGCATCGTCTTCGAGGGGCCCAAGGAGCACCCGTTGATCGCGGAGGAGCTGATGATGCCGATTTTGGGCATGGTCAGGGCAAAGGACATCGACGACGCCATCGAGAAGGCCGTATGGCTGGAGCATGGCAACCGCCATTCCGCCCACATCCACTCCAAGAACATTGACAATATCACAAAGTACGCAAGAGAGATCGACACGGCCATTTTGGTGAAGAACGCGCCCTCCTACGCGGCGCTGGGCTTCGGCGGGGAGGGGTACTGTACCTTCACCATCGCCAGCCGCACCGGCGAGGGCCTGACCAGCACCAAGAGCTTCACCAAGAGCAGGCGCTGCGTCATGTCCGACAGTTTATGTATTAGGTAAGAAAGGAGAAAAAATGGCAGATACGGCACAGATAGAAGAGATAGTGAAACAAGTGCTGGCAAGCATGTCCGGCGGCGTGGCAAGCGCGGCCGGTGGGACAGGAAGCCAGACAGGCGGCGCAATCCCTAAGACCGCCCATGTGGCCATGCTGACAAGCCTGGAGCATTTCGACGTAAAGGAATTCCCCATGCCGGAAGTGGGCGATGACGACATCCTGGTAAAAGTGGAAGGCTGCGGCGTCTGCGGCACGGACGCCCATGAATTCAAGAGAGACCCCTTCAGCCTGATTCCTGTTGCCCTGGGCCACGAGGGCACCGGCGAGATCGTGAAGATGGGGAAAAACGTAAAGAAAGACAGCGCGGGCAAGGATTTGAAGCTGGGCGACAAGGTAGTCACCTGCATGATCTTCAAGGACAACCCGGACATCACCATGTTCGACCTGAACAAGCAGAACGTGGGCGGCGCGGACGTGTACGGGCTTCTGCCCGATGACGACATCCACTTAAACGGCTGGTTTTCCGATTACATCCTGATCCGCAAAGGCTCCACCGTGTTCAACGTCAGCGACCTTGACCTGTATTCCAGAGTGCTGATCGAGCCCTGCGCGGTGCTGATCCACGCGGTAGAGCGGGCCAAGAGCACAGGAATCCTGCGGTTCAACAGCAGAGTGGTGGTACAGGGCTGCGGCCCCATCGGCCTGATCTGCATCGCAATCCTGCGCACCATGGGCATCAACAAGATCGTGGCCGTGGACGGGGAGCAGAAGCGCCTGGACTTCGCAAAGGAGCTGGGAGCCTCCGACTCCGTGAACTTCAAGGAGCACAAGGGCATCGAGGCGCTGGCAGGGGCCGTGGCCGAGAAATGCGACGGCCATCTGGCAGACTTCGCGTTCCAGTGCACCGGATCCCCTGCGGGGCATTCCAACATCTATAAGTTCATCCGCAATGGCGGCGGGCTTTGCGAGCTGGGATTCTTCATCAACGGCGGGGATGCCACCATCAACCCCCACTTCGACATCTGCTCCAAGGAGATTACCACCGTGGGCAGCTGGGTGTACACCCTGCGGGATTACGCCACTACCTTCGACTTCCTAAAGAGCGCGAAGAAGCTGGGGCTTCCCATGGACAAGCTGATCACCCACACCTACCCGCTGGAGGAGATTAACGAGGCGCTGAAGACCAACCTGGCCATGACTGGTCTGAAGATTGCCATCATCAACAAGTAAGGCCGGGATAAGGGATGAAATCCGGTACCTGTCAAAGAAGCAAACCGATGATGCGGAGCCATGACAGGAAGAGGAAACGGCGCGGTGCATAGTCGGGGAAGCGAGGAGATTATTATGGAAGATAAAAGTTCCGTGGAAGCAAAGAATTCCGTAGAAGCAAAGAATTCCATAAATGAAAAGAGTTCTATAGACGAAAGGAATTCCGCGGAGGATTCCGCGGAAGAGGCGGTGGGACTGCTGGAGGTGTTCGGCCTTGTCTGCGCCTTCATGGCGGCTGACGCAGGCTGCAAGGCGGCAGATGTGAGGCTTGAGGTCTTTGACAAAAACAAGCCTGCAAATGCGGACGCCCTGCCAGTGCCCCTGCTGGTGACGGTAAAATTCCGGGGAAGCGTGGCGGCAGTGGAGGCGGCCATGGAAGCGGGGGAGGCGGTAGCCAAATCCCTCACCGGCGTGGTACAGCGCCACATCATCCCAAGGCCTACCGGGGACACCGGCAAGATGCTGAAAATCAGCGCATTTGATAAAAACTAGGAGGCGCTTTTCTGACGTGGTACCTTAAGGGAAAGCCCTGACAGCCGGAAACAGGCGGCAAAAAAGGTTCGAAACGGCACGAAGCTGCCGATGAAAGGATGGATTCGAAACATCCGCGGCCTGAAAGAGGGATTCGCGGATGCACGGAAAATGAAAGGAGAGCATTATGGCACAGGAAGCATTGGGAATGGTAGAAACGAGAGGTCTGACGGCAGCCATCGAGGCCGCCGATGCGATGACCAAGTCCGCCGAGGTATCTCTGATAGGCACGGAGAAGATCGGTTCCGGACTGGTGACCGTCATGGTACGCGGCGATGTAGGCGCGGTCAAGGCATCCGTGGAGAGCGGTTCCGCCGCGGCCAGCAGGCTGGGCGAGCTGGTGGCTGCACATGTCATCCCCAGGCCCCACAATGACGTGGAGAAGATCCTGCCGAAGATTTGAGGCTGGATTCCCGCCACGGAGGGGATTCTCGAGTCAGCGTGACAGAGACGTCCAGGGACATATGACAGATTCAGGCTAAGCAAAGGAGCCGGCAAATGAGCGGTACATCATTGGGCTTTATCGAGATTACGGGCGTGGTCGCCGCCGTCGATGCCTTG
>CAMTBF010000269.1 GCA_947068385.1 uncultured Lachnospiraceae bacterium | reverse complement strand
CTGCCCGCGCAGGCCCCGTGATGCCCTGCGGAAACGGTCATGCCCATGGACAGCGCCAGCACAAGGGCTGCCCCCATCGTAACGATTCTCTTCCTCATCCTTCCATACCTCCAGTCTGAAAATGCCGTTGTTTTCATGTCTTCACTTATAATACGACAGACCGGACGGAAACCTTGCATCTATTTCAGGAAAAATTTTATTTGTCAAAAATCTCTTTCCAGGATTTCTTCTTCTTGCCCTCCTTATGGCCCTCCTTGCCCTCCTCCCCGTGCTCCGGCTCCGAGGTCGCGCCTTTGGCCGCATTCAGCGAATTTCCCGTGATCTCGTCGAACTGGCGCAGCAGCTCCCTGGCCTCTGGCTTGAGCCTGTCGGGCACCTGCACCACCAGGGTCACATAGTGGTCGCCCCGCACGTCCTTGTTCCGCCAGGAGGGCACGCCCTTGCCCCGCAGCCGTATCCGGGTATCCGTCTGGGTGCCGGCCTTCACGTCGTAGATGACCTTGCCGTCCACGGTGTCGATCAGGATCTCGCCGCCCAGGGCCGCCACCGCGAAGGACACGGGGACGGTGGAATAGATGTCGAAATCCTGCCGCTGGAAGATGGGATGCCGCCCCACGATCACCTCTATCAGCACATCCCCTCTGGGGCCGCCGCCCGTGCCGGGCTCGCCCAGGCCGGGCATGCGGGTGGACTGGCCGTTGTCGATGCCCGCGGGGATGTCCACGGAGTAGCGCTTTTTCATGGATATATATCCGGTCCCGCGGCAGTCCGCGCACTTGTCCTTGATGATCTTGCCGCTGCCCTGGCAGTCGGGACAGGTCTGCACATTGCGCACCGTGCCGAAGAGGGACTGCTGGGTGAAGACCACCTGGCCCTTGCCGCCGCACTTAGGGCAGGTCTCGGGGCTGGTGCCGGGCTTGGCGCCGGAGCCGTTGCAGGTCTTGCAGGTCTCCTTCACGTTCAGCTCGATCTCCTTCTTGCAGCCGAACACGGCCTCCTCAAAGGTGACCCGGACGCTGGTCCGCAGGTTCGCGCCCTTCATAGGGCCATTGCTCCGGCCCCTGCTGCGGCCTCCCCCGAAGAGATCGCCGAAAATGTCACCGAAAATATCGCCGAAATCAGCCCCGCTGAAATCGAACCCTCCGCCTCCGCCCATGCCGCCTTCGAAAGCGGCATGGCCGAACTGATCGTACTGCCGTCTCTTGTCCGGATCGCTCAGCACGGCATAGGCTTCCGAGGCCTCCTTGAATTTCTTCTCCGCCTCCGCATCCCCCGGATTCATGTCCGGATGATACTTCTTCGCCAGGGCGCGGTATGCTTTCTTGATCGCAGCATCATCCGCCCCCTTCTCCACTCCCAGGACTTCATAATAGTCGCGCTTCTGCTCCGCCATAGCAAACACCTCATATCGAAAATAAGTATATTTTTAAACTACCACAGAAAATCTAAGTCGGCACCATTTCCCTGCCGCCGACTTAGATTTTCCTCTTGCGCCGAATGTCTATACCTGTTTAAACTTCACGGAAGTCCCCGTCGATCACATCGTCGTCGGGAGCGGAAGCGCTGTCCGCGCCTGCCGCGCCGCCCATGTCCGGGCCCGCAGCGCCGCCCTGGGCCTGCTGCATGTTCTCGTACATCTTGGTGAACAGGCTCTGGGCGCTGTTCATCAGCTTCTCCTTGGCAGCCTTCAGCTCATCCACGTCGCTGTCGCTCATCTCCTGGTCCTTCGTCCTGTCCAGGACGGCCTTCACCGCATCCAGGTCGGCCTGCACCGCGGACTTCTCGCTGTCGCTGATCTTGTCGCCCACCTCGCTGAGGGCCTTCTCGGTCTGGAACACGAAGGAGTCGGCCTCGTTCCTGGCCTCCACGGCCTCCTTGCGCTTCTTGTCCTGGGCCTCGAACTCGGCGGCCTCCTTCACGGCCCTCTCGATCTCGTCATCGGACATGTTGGAGCCCGCGGTGATGGTGATGTGCTGCTCCTTGCCGGTGCCCAAGTCCTTGGCGGACACGTTCACGATGCCGTTGGCGTCGATGTCGAAGGTGACCTCTATCTGAGGCACGCCTCTCCTTGCGGGAGGGATGCCGTCCAAGCGGAACTGCCCCAGGGACTTGTTGTCCCTGGCGAACTGCCTCTCGCCCTGTACCACATTGATATCCACGGCGGTCTGGTTGTCAGCCGCGGTGGAGAAGATCTGGCTGTGCTTGGTGGGGATGGTGGTGTTGCGCTCGATCAGCCTGGTGGCCACGCCGCCCATGGTCTCGATGGACAAGGACAGGGGCGTCACGTCCAGCAGCAGGATGTCGCCTGCGCCAGCATCGCCGGCCAGCTTGCCGCCCTGGACGGAAGCGCCGATGGCCACGCACTCGTCCGGGTTCAGGGACTTGCTGGGCTCCTTGCCGGTGAGCTGCCTCACCTTATCCTGCACCGCGGGGATACGGGTGGAGCCGCCTACCAGCAGCACCTGGCCCAAATCGGAATTGTTGAGCCCCGCGTCCTTCATGGCGTTCTGTACGGGGATGGCCGTCTTCTCCACCAGGTCGTGGGTCAGCTCGTCGAACTGGGCCCGGGTCAGGTTCATGTCGAAGTGCTTGGGGCCCTCTGCCGTAGCGGTGATGAAGGGCAGGTTGATATTGGTGGTCATGGCGCTGGAGAGCTCCTTCTTGGCCTTCTCCGCCGCCTCCTTCAGCCTCTGCATGGCCATCTTGTCATTGGAGAGGTCCACGCCCTCGGCCTTCTTGAACTCGGACAGCATCCACTGGATGACCTTGTTGTCGAAGTCGTCGCCGCCCAAGTGGGTGTCGCCGTTGGTGGCCAGGACCTCGATGACGCCGTCGCCGATCTCGATGATGGACACGTCGAAGGTGCCGCCGCCTAAGTCGTACACCATGATCTTCTGCTCTTTCTCATTGTCCAGCCCATAGGCCAGGGCAGCCGCCGTGGGCTCGTTGATGATGCGCTTTACGTCCAGGCCCGCGATCTTGCCCGCGTCCTTGGTGGCCTGGCGCTGTGCGTCATTGAAGTACGCGGGGACGGTGATGACCGCCTCGCCCACCTTCTCGCCCAGATAGCTCTCCGCGTCCGCTTTCAGCTTCTGCAGGATCATAGCGGAAATCTGCTGGGGGGAATATCTCTTGCCGTCGATGGAGCGGCCGTTGTCCGTGCCCATGTCCCTCTTGATGGAGGCGATGGTCTTCTCCGCGTTGGTGACGGCCTGGCGCTTTGCAGGCTCGCCTACCAGCCTCTCGCCGGTCTTGGTGAAAGCCACCACGGAAGGCGTGGTCCTTGCGCCCTCCGCATTGGCGATGACGGTGGGCTTGCCGCCCTCCATGACCGCCACGCAGCTGTTTGTCGTACCTAAGTCGATGCCGATAATCTTGCTCATTTTTTATATCCTCCTGAATTGTTCTGCCTTTATCTTGAAAATTTTTCTTGATGCCAAATCATTGTACTACAGCGACCATAGAGTGCCTCACCACGCTGTCGCGGTAGGTGTAGCCCTTCTGCAGCTCCTGGGCCACCGTGCCGGATCCATACTCCTCGCTCTCCACCTGCATCACCGCGTTGTGGAGGTTGGGGTCGAACTCCTGCCCCACGGCCTCGATGGGCTTCACGCCGATGTTCTCCAGCTCCGTCATGAGCTGCTTGTAGATCCGGTTCATGCCGTCCACGAAGGGATCCTCCTTCTTGTCCTCGGGCACCGTGGCCAGCCCTCTCTCGAAATTGTCCACCACCGGAAGCATCTTCTCAATGACGCTCTTGGCGCCGGTCTCGAACATGGCATGCTTCTCCTTCTCCGTCCGGTTGCGGAAGTTCTCGAACTCCGCCAATTGGCGCTTCACCTTGTCCTCCAGCTGTTCAATCTGGTCCTTATAGCCCTGGGCCTTTTTGTCCAGCTTGGCCTGCTTCTTGGCTGCCCGCTTCTCCGCCCAGGTCTTGGGATCCTCTCCCTCGGGAGCCGTGTCGCTCTCCTCCCCGGCCTCGTCCGCCGTCTCCTCCGGCCCGGCTTCCTGGGGCTTCGGCTCCTTTTCAGGCTCCTGTGCCTCAGGGTTTCCCTCTGCCCTGTCCTCCGTCCCGGGGGCCTGCTGATCCTTTTCTATTTCCATATCCTTTTCCTGCTCTGCCATATCCCCGATCGTCAACCTCCATTCCTTTTGCTTCTATTTCACTGGTATTCTGCTGTTATTTTGCTTCTATCAGCTTCTATATGCCCTATCCTTTCTTCCCATATAGCTCGTCAAGCTGTGTCTGTATGGCCCTTAGCGTCCCTACGACCTTGTCGTAATCCATCCGCTTGGGCCCTACGATACCGATTGTTCCCTTCATGCCGCCGCCCAATTCATAGGTGGCGGTGACCACGCTGCAGTCCTTCATGCTCTGCACCTGGGTCTCCGCGCCGATGTACACCTGGATGCCCGTCTCCTCGCTCCCTGTGTGGGCCTCCTGGAGGAGCTCTCCTAAGAGCTGCTTCTCCTCAAAGGTGTTGATCAGCTCGCTGGCCTTCTGCTGGTCGGCCAGCTCCGGATAGCGGAAGATATTGTTGGTGCCGCTGGTGTAGATCTCCAGATCCTCCTCGGCCCTGATGGCCTCCGCCACCGCGTCGATGACCTCGCTGACGATGGCGCTGTGGATGCCCGCCTGCTGCTTCATGACGGCTATCATGGCCAGGTTGATCTCGTCGATGGACAGGCCGTTCAGGTAGGTGTTCAGCAGGATGTTCAGCTTCAGCAATGTCTCGTCGTCCAGCTCCTCCTGCACGGAGAGGATGTTGTTCTTGATCACATTCCCCTCGACGACGATCACTGCCAGGATCTGCCCCGCGTCCACCCGGGAGAGCTGGATGAACTTCAGCTTGCTGCGCTTGGTCTGGGGGGCGGATATCATGGTGGCGTACTGGGTGTTCTGTGCCAGCACCCTGGCCATCTGCTTTAGGAGCGTCTCCATCTTGTCCTGGCGCTCCACCAGCATATCCCGCATCTCCACGACCTCCCGCTCCTTCTCCTCCATCATGGCGTCCACGTAGAGGCGGTAGCCCTTGTCCGAGGGAATCCTGCCCGCGGAGGTATGGGGCTGGAAGATGTATCCCATCTCCTCCAGGTCGGCCATCTCGTTGCGGATGGTGGCAGAGCTCAGATTCAGGTCGGTGTACTTGGAAATGGTTCTGCTGCCAACCGGCTCCCCTGTCTCCAGGTAATTGCGGATGACTGCCTGCAGGATTTTCTTTTTTCTCTCATCCAGCTCCATCCAAGCTGCCTCCCTTTCTGTTATTAGCACTCATTTAAGGGGAGTGCTAACATCTACTAACCATAAAATAGCACTTACCCTATCCATTGTCAACCGATTTCCTGAAAAATAATTCTAAAAAAATTCTAAATACAAAAACAGAATCCTCGCCAAGCAAGAATCCTGTTTTCCGCAGTCGTTTTCTGATCTCTGTACTTTTGTCCATAGTTTACCCTCTCTTCTTCTCCCATAG
>CAMTBF010000268.1 GCA_947068385.1 uncultured Lachnospiraceae bacterium | reverse complement strand
TCTCTCCAGCTGCTCCATGTAGCGGATGAAGTGGAAGAGGCCGAAATAGCTGGTGCTCTCGAAGTCGGAGGCCCTGGTCAGGAGCATCTCCACATTGGCCCGCCTCCTGCCCCCCGCAGGGAGCGCGGTGACATAGTCCAGATAGCCGAAATCCCCGATCAGCCTGGTCAGGAGGGCACGGATGGGGAGGTATACCGTGCATTCCCGGTACTCCGCTATCATGCGCAGGAACGCGGCGGCTTTCCCGGCCAGGGTGGCCGCAGCTGGTCCCGTGCCCTGGGGTTCGCCGACTTCCGGCCCGGCCGTCTCCGAATCCCTCCCTGCCTCCGGGCCTGGCAGCGGCTCTGTCGGGAGCGCCTCCCCCGGCCCCGTCTCCATGCCTTCCACGTCCGGGGCACCGCACTCCGCCCTTCCCTCCCACTGCCCGCCTTCCCGGGCGAACCGCTTCAGCGCTTCGTACAGGCTGCAGTCCTTTGCGTGGCTGCGGATAATCGCGGCCTCCTCCTCCGAGAAGCCGCCGAAGACGGACTTCATGACCCCGAACAGGGGGATGTCCTGGCTGGGATTGTCCAGCACCCGCAGGAGCTGCAAGAGCTCCTGGACCTCCGCAGCGGCAAAGTATCCGGTCTTGGAGGTGATGTACACCGGAATCCCCTGCCCCTCCAGCACTTCCTTGAATTCCTCGTCCCAGCCGCTGTTGGTACGCAGCAGTATCACCATGTCGCTGTACCGCGCAGCCCGCAGCCCCCCTGTGCCTCTGTCCGTCACGGAAAAGCTTCCCCGCAGCTCCTTGATCCTCCGGGCTATCGCCAGGGCTTCTGCCTGCTTCGCGCCAAGCTCCTCCCCCTTCTCCGGCTTCTCCGCCAGCAGCAGCTCGCTGCCGCAGCCCTCATTGTCCGGATAGGACGCGCCGGGGTACAGCGCGGCCCGCTCATCGTAGGGAATGCCTCCCACGGTTCCGCTCATCAGGCGGCTGAACACGTCGTTCACGGCGTCCACCACCTGCAGGCGGCTGCGGAAGTTCCTGGCCAGGTCAATCCGCACGCAGCCGCTTTCCGGCAGCGCGGGGCTCCCCTGCCCGGCCGCCCCGGCAGCCGATAGCTGCCCGCCGCTTCCTGCTGGCGCCGCCGATGCGCCCTCGCCGTCCCGATACCCCGGATAGGCATCGTACTTCTCCAGGAAAAGCTCCGGCCGGGCCAGGCGGAACTTATAGATGCTCTGCTTCACGTCCCCCACCATGAAGCGGTTGAACGCTCCATCCTCCTCGCCGGATACCGCTTTCAGCAGATATTCCTGCACCAGGTTGCTGTCCTGGTATTCATCCGTCAAGATCTCTGCGAAATGCTGTCTATATTCCAAGGCCACCGCGCTGGGGCGGGCCCCCTGGCCCTCCCCGTCCAGCAGGATCCCCAGGGCGAAATGCTCCATGTCGGAAAAGTCGATGACCTTTCTCTCCTGCTTTTTCTCCTGCATCCGCCTGTCGAACTCCAGCACCAGGTCGATCAACGTGCCCACCGGGCCCGCGCATGCCGCTCCCTGTCTGGCCGCCAGCTCCAGGGGCGTGGCAAAGTAGCGCTCTTCCATGTCCCGGAGGCTGTCCTTCACGGAGGATCGCATGGCTTTCGCCAGCTCGCGCTTTATGGGGGAGACGCTGTCGTCCTTTTTCGCGGGGAGCCTGCCGAAGCTCACGGCGGGGAGCCTGGCGGCATACGCCTCCAGGGAATCGCAGGCGGCCAGGGCCTTTAGCTGCTCCAGCTCCCTGTCCACCAGCTCTCCGTACATGTACGGGCCGTCCGGGGCCTCGCAGAGGGCCTGCACCCGCTCCAGCTTCTCCACGCATCCGGACAGGAGGCGGCGCAGATGCTCCAGGAGCCAGAGGGCATAGGAGCTGGCGCACATCTGCTCCACCGAAGACGCGCCGTAGTCCTCTTTCCGTTCCGCAAGCCATCTGGCGGGCCAGGGGAAGCTGGCGGCGTACCGGGACAGGTTCAGGATATGCTGCTCCAGGACGCTCTCCCGCCCGCCGGGGCAGAAATACTCCACGCAGTAGCGGAAGGCCTCGCTGCCGGAAGCGTAGGCGGCCTCTATCAGCTCCTCCAGGGTCTCCCGCTGCATCAGCCGGATCTCCCCCTCGTCGGCGATGCGGAAGGCCGGATCCAGGCCGATTTCGTTGAAGTGGTTCCGCAGCAGGAACAGGCAGAAGCTGTCTATGGTGGTGATCTGGGCGTTGTGCAGGAGCGTGGACTGGCGCTGGATATGGGCGGAGTCCGGCCTCTCCGTGAGCCGCTTCGAGATGCCCGCCGCTATGCGCTCCCGCATCTCCGCTGCCGCCGCATTGGTAAAGGTCACCACCAGCAGGCGGTCTATGTCCACAGGATGCGCCTCGTCGCATACCATGCGCACGATGCGCTCCACCAGCACGGCGGTCTTGCCGCTGCCGGCCGCCGCCGATACCAGGATGTTCCGGCCATGGAGCTCGATGGCCATGCTCTGTTCTTCCGTAAATGTGACTCCCATGGATGTCCCTTCCTCTACTCAGGATTTCAATCCGTTCCTTTCCCCTGCTCATGTCAAATCGTTGGTCTTAAGCAGGGAGTTCTGAATGGTAGAATGTCAGAAGTTTAAGTCCCGCGCTGCCTGGCGCGGCCCGAATGTCCTGCTTACCGAATCTGTGCGGAGCTGCTGCTCCATCTGATGGACTTAAGTATAGCACAACTTTTTCCCTGGGGCAAGTTATACCTGGAAATTATTCTTCAAAAAATTATGGCAGCCTAAACACGGGCTGCCTTTTAGTAATATCATTATATGACTATGGATATGAATACTCCTGTTCCTGTGTAAGTATCTTTTCCCCACGTTAAGATAACTTTACGCTCTTGCACTTCTTCTCATGTTCCTCAATTCAGTAATTTTATCAAATGCCTCTTCCAATGGCAGCTCTCTTCCAGCTTCCATATCGTCAATCCCTCTATCAAGCATCCGTAACAATTTGTCTTTATTCTGACTTTCTCTTATCTGATTATTATCTTTTATTAACTCCATATTTGCACCTTTCAATACTAGATTTCCCGATTGCATTCATTTTATCATATTGAATGGCTCAGTACAATCTCTTTTTTCCTCTTCGAACTCTTTCTTTCAGGACTTCAGCCAGCCCCCACCGGCACCAGCATCCCGTGTAGCACATACCGGGCGTCCTTGAAGTCGTAGGCGCAGGTGGAGAGCAGCACGTACTTGGCTTCCCCGTCCGGCTCTATGTCCGCGGTGAAATCCGACCTGACCTGGACCGTCGCCAGGTACTCCTCCAGCTCTCCGGAGGCCTCCTTGAATATCTGGTAGGCATCCGAGTCCGCAGAGGCGGTGTAGCCGCTGAATATCATGATTTTGTAGTCCTGCTCCGGGGTCAGGAGCCACATCACCGGATGCTCCTCGTAGAAGGCCTGGTCCGCGTATTTCGCCAGTGTGGCGAACATGGAGCCGTTCTTCATGTGGTGGCCGTAGATGACCGTGTTGGAGTCCGCGAAGCCCGGACGGTTCTCCACCTCCATGAAGATGGCGCCGGAATTGCTGTCCGCGCCGTCGAAGCCGTGGTGGAGATAGAAATCATTGTCCTCACCGCGGACCACCGGATAGTTGATGGGCGTGCCCTCGCAGTAGATCCATCCGGCAATGTCGCCGTTCACGGCCCGCAGCCCGTCGAAATCCACCTTGATCGGCGCCGCCTCAGAGCCCATGCTCCCCAACGCAGAACCGCTCTCCCCGGCCTCCGGCCTGCCCGTCCCCGCAGCGGCATCCTCCGCCCCGGAGGCCAGCGCCGTGAACTGCCCCGCGGTATCGTCATATGATTTATCGCTTACATGATACCGATACAGCGTAAGGCCGATGGAGACCACCGAGTACAGGAACACTCCCGCAACCGCCAGCACCACAGCCCTTCTGATCCATTTTCCCATATATCCCTCCGTTCAGCCCTGCCCGCAGCGCCGCCGCCAATGCCCTTTCGTTCAGCCCTGCCTGCCCCGCAGTATCCCGGCCAGCATGTGGAACATGACCCCGCACAGAACCAGCAGCGCCGCGTAGAGCTTCCCCACGTTGCCCGACACCAGGGTCATGACCCTGCCCAGCACAGGGAAATGGTACACCACCTTCCCCTGCAGGCTGCCGTACTTCACAGGCTCCATGTCCTCCTTGCTGTTGGCGTCCCCCTTGGTGACGAATTCCCCTTCCACGTACCGGTTCTCCTCCACCCGGTGGGTGATGACCGAGCCGTTCTGCACGAAGGCGATGATGTCGCCGGCCTCCACCTTCTCCGGCTCCACGGCCTTGACATAGATCACGCTGCCCACCGGGATCTCCGGCTCCATGCTCCCGCTGACCACCTCGTAGATCTCATAGCCCGCAAGCCGCGGCACGGTCAGGGGGAAGAACGCCGCGATCACGCCCAGCAGAATCACAGTTCCGAACACGCTGCAAAGGGCAGGAAAGAATTTCCTACCCTTTCTGCCGGAAGAATTTATAACCGATTCCATCTCCTCTGTCGTCATAATTCTCCTATTCCACTCCCGTCCCCGGAAGGGTTCCCCCTTCCGGGAGGGATGCGTTCATTATTCCTCTTCGGAATGCCCTTCTTCCATGCCCTCAGCCTCTTTCTTCTTCCGCCGGAAAAATAGGAAATACCATGCGGCGGCTACAGCGCCCAGGGCCAGCACCACGATCACCGGCACCGGGATGCCCAGAAGCTCCGCATCCCCGCCCGGGAACGGGAAACCGCTGGTAGGCACATCCTCATCGTCCAGGTTCTGCAGCTCGTCCGGAGCCCCCAGAGGGGTATCCTCATCAGGGAGATTCGTCTCGCCGTCCTCCCCTACGGGATTCAATCCGTCATCCTCAGGCCCAGGAGCGTCCGGATTGTCCGCATCGGCTCCGCCCGGCCCGCCCCCCAGAGGGGTGTCGTCATTGGGTATCACCACGATGCCCGGGTTCGCAGGGGCCTGGGGGGTAGGAGGCACGGGCTCCGGCTCAGGCACCGGAGTGGGCGTAGGCTCCTGTGGCGCGGGAGCGGGCGGCTGGGGCGGAGCCGGCTGCTCCGTCCTGGTGTACACAAAGGTGAACACGTTCTCCGCCGGATCCTTCTGCAGGGTCTGGGTCATATTGTAGGCCTGGGGCGTCCATCCCTCGATGTAGATATACGCTACCACGGGGCGGTCGCCTACGTTGCCGTAATACGTCTCACTGGGCGCCAGGGTATTCCCCTCCGTGTCCACATAGTTGATGGTGTAGGAGGTAGCGTCCCCCAGGATCCCGTATGCTATCACATAGTCCATGTCCCCGGTAACCACGAAAGAGGAGGTCTGGAAGCTGTCGCTGTTGTCCTTCCCGCTCTCCCGGATGCCCCGGATATAATACTTGCTGTTGTCATGCAGGTTCACGGCATTGTAGTAGAAATTGATGCGGTCTCCTTCTGCTCATACTTTTCCTTAAA
>CAMTBF010000267.1 GCA_947068385.1 uncultured Lachnospiraceae bacterium | reverse complement strand
GCGGCTGTCAGGTTGTTTGTATTTATTTATTATAAATGGAGGACTGAGAGCATGAGTACTACTTCAAAAGCGAGCCAAAGAATAACAGCTTTGCTCGATGACAACAGTTTCGTTGAAATCGGCGCCCTTGTGACAGCCAGAGCCACTGATTTCAATATGAAACCCAACGAGACTCCTTCTGACGGTTGCATCACCGGCTATGGAGTGATTGGCGGGAAGCCTGTGTATGTGTACAGCCAGGACGCTTCCGTGATGAACGGGACTATCGGCGAGATGCATGCTAGGAAGATCGCGGGTCTCTACGATCTGGCCATGAAGACCGGCTCCCCGGTAATCGGGCTGATCGATTCCGCGGGGCTGAGGCTGCAGGAGGCAGCGGATGCGCTGAACGCTTTCGGTGCTATCTACATGAAGCAGACGTGCGCGTCCGGCATCATCCCCCAGATTACCGCCATCCTGGGAACCTGCGGCGGCGGGCTCGCCCTGTTCCCCACGCTGACGGACTTCACCTTCATGGAGGAGAAGGACGCCAGGCTTTTCGTCAACGCCCCCAATGCGCTGGACGGAAACGTGATCACCAAATGCGATTCCTCCACGGCTGCGTTCCAGTCTGAGGAGAGCGGCATCGTGGACGTGGTGGCGGACGAGGCCACAGTCCTCTCCAAGATCAGGGATCTGATCGCCTTCCTGCCTTCCAACAGCAACGAGGGCAGCGACATCGTGGAGTGCACGGACGACCTGAACCGTGTGAACGAGGAGCTGGCGGGCTGCGCCGGGGACACCTCCATCGCGCTCTCCATCCTGGCGGACAACAATGACTTCTTCGAGGTAAAGGCGGGCTACGCCAAGGACATGGTGGTAGGCTTCCTGAAGCTGGACGGCGTCACCGTAGGCGCTGTGGCCAACCGCAGCGAGATTTGCGACGAGGAGGGCAAGGTGGCAGAGAAGCTGGACGCCGTCCTGTCGAAGCAGGGCTGTGAGAAGGCTGCCGATTTCGTGAACTTCTGCGATGCCTTCGAGATCCCCGTGCTGACGCTGACCAATGTAAAGGGCTACAAGGCCACCATGTGCTCCGAAAAAGGAATCGCAAAGGCTGCCGCGAAGCTGACTTACGCCTTTGCCAACGCCACCGTCCCCAAGGTGAACGTCATCGTGGGCAAGGCTCTGGGCACAGCCGCCATCGCCATGAACTCCAAGGCCATCGGCGCGGACATGACCTTTGCATGGCCCGATGCCCAGATTGGCACCATGGAGGGCAAGCTTGCGGCGAAGATCATGTATGACGGCCAGGGCGCGGATGTAATCAATGAGAAGGCCGCGGAGTACGATGCGCTCAACTGCAGCGCCGGAAGCGCAGCGAGGAGAGGGTATGTAGACAGCATCGTAGAGCCCGCCGACACCAGGAAATACGTTATCGGCGCTTTTGAGATGCTCTTCACCAAGAGCGAAGACCGTCCCGCCAAAAAGCACGGAACTGTATAGAAAGGGTGATATAAATATGAAGAAATTGATAGCCATACTGTGTATGATTACCTGTCTTCTGGGACTGACGGCCTGCGGAAGCGAGGCGGCGCAGTCAGAGTACCAGCAGCAGAAGGTGGCCAACGCACAGCAGCTTGCGGACGAGATGGTCCTCTATCTCTTCTCCCAGTATATGGACGATGCGGCGGCGGGCTCCTTTGATGTCTATACGGCGGAGGAAGTAGAGTATATACTGAACAACCAGTACAACATCTATGTGGACGGGAACGCGTTCCTGAAAGCAATCGACTCTTTCCATTCCGCGAAGGAGGACATGGGCACGATCACGGGGACCAACGGAAGCGAAGTGACGATTGACGGCAATCAGATCATCGTGGAGGTAGCGGTCACCGGAGAGAAGAAGAACGCCACGGCGGAGGTCATCTTCTCCAACGACATGTTCATGCGGCTGCAGTCCGCTGCGCTGAACCCCACTTCGTCGGTGGGCGAGCTCATGGCCAACGCGGGCCTCAACACCCTGATCGGCATGGGCACTGTATTCGCGGTGCTGATCCTGATCAGCCTGATCATCTCCTGCTTCAAGGTGATCCCCAAGATTCAGGAGAACGCGGCCAGGAAGAAAGCCGCTCAGAAGGAAGCCACGGGCGTGGACAATGCCGTGACGCAGATCGTGGAGCAGGAGACAGTGGAAGAAGCCGAAGAGGACGACTGTGAGCTGGTAGCCGTCATCGCGGCAGCCATCGCGGCCAGCGAGGGCGCTGTCACCACGGACGGCTTCGTGGTGCGCTCCATCAGAAGAAGATAAGAATGAAGAAGAGCATTCATGACAAAAAAACAAAACAAATATGCAATCTATTTTAGGAGGAAATAAAAAATGAAGAATTATACAATTACCGTGAACGGAAATGTATATGATGTAGTGGTAGAGGAGAACACGTCCGGCGCTCCCGTAGCGGCAAAGGCCCCCGCAGCGCCCAAGGCGGCACCGAAAGCGGCTCCCGCGGCAGCGCCCAAAGCAGCTCCCGCAGGCGGCGCAGGCAGCATCAAGATCGAGGCCGGTGCGGCAGGAAAGGTATTCAAGCTGGAGAAGAAGGTGGGCGATGCCGTCAAGAAAGGCGATGCCGTAGTCATTATCGAAGCGATGAAGATGGAAATCCCTGTTGTGGCTCCCGAGGACGGAACCGTTGCAAGCGTTGACGTGGCAGTGGGCGATGCCGTGGAGGCAGGCGCTGTGCTGGCTACCCTGAACTAAGGCGGCGCGCGTTTCCGGACAGTGATATACGGTAGAGAGCGCTGCGGCGTTTTCTATCGCCAAGAACAACAGGAGGTCAACAAATGGATTATATAGCTTCAACGCTAAACAATCTCGTCCATCAGACGGCGTTCTTCAATCTGACCTGGGGAAACTATCTGATGATCGTGGTTGCATGCTTTTTCCTTTATCTGGCTATCCGGCATGAGTTCGAACCCTTGCTCCTGGTTCCGATAGCCTTCGGCATGCTGTTGGTGAATATCTATCCTGACATCATGCTTCATGCGGAGGACGCCTCCAACGGTGTGGGCGGCTTACTGTATTATTTCTACCTGCTGGACGAATGGGCCATCCTGCCCTCCCTGATCTTCATGGGCGTGGGCGCTATGACGGACTTCGGCCCCCTGATCGCCAATCCCAAGAGCTTCCTTCTGGGCGCGGCGGCGCAGTTCGGCATTTTCGCGGCATATTTCGGGGCCATCTTCTTAGGGTTCAACGATATGGCGGCGGCAGCCATCTCCATCATCGGCGGCGCTGACGGCCCTACCTCCATCTTCCTGGCCAGCAAGCTGGGGCAGACGGCGATTCTGGGACCTATCGCAGTGGCGGCATATTCCTATATGTCACTGGTGCCCATCATCCAGCCGCCTATCATGAAGCTCCTGACCACAGAGGAGGAGCGGAAGATCAAGATGGGCCAGCTTCGTCCCGTTTCCAAGCTGGAGAAGATCCTGTTCCCGATCATCGTCACCATCGTGGTATGCCTGATCCTGCCCACCACCGCTCCGCTGGTCGGTATGCTGATGCTGGGCAACCTGTTCAGGGAGTCCGGCGTGGTGCGCCAGCTCACGGAGACTGCTTCCAATGCCATGATGTACATCGTGGTCATATTGCTGGGCACTTCCGTAGGCGCTACCACCAGCGCGGAGGCGTTCCTGAACTGGGATACGCTGAAGATCGTGGCGCTGGGCCTGATCGCCTTCATGTTCGGTACCGCGGCGGGCGTGCTGTTCGGCAAGCTGATGTGCAAGGCGACCCATGGCAAGATCAATCCGCTGATCGGCTCCGCGGGCGTGTCCGCAGTGCCTATGGCGGCCCGTGTGTCCCAGAAGGTAGGCGCGGAGTCGGATCCCACCAACTTCCTGCTGATGCATGCCATGGGCCCCAACGTGGCAGGCGTCATCGGAACCGCCGTTGCGGCCGGTACGTTCATGGCCATCTTCGGCGTGTTCTAAAGAGGGACAGGGATTGGGTCTTCGGATGATTCATGGCGGCCGGGCGTTTTCCGGCTGCCGCAACTAAAAATATGGAGGAAATTCGTAAATGTCAGAACAAGGAAAAACACCGATTAAGATTACGGAAACGATACTGCGTGACGCGCATCAGTCTCTGATTGCCACTAGGATGCCGACGGATTTCATGCTTCCCATCGTGGAGAAGATGGATAAGGTGGGATATCATTCCGTGGAGTGCTGGGGCGGGGCTACCTTTGACGCGTCCCTTCGTTTCCTGAAAGAGGATCCCTGGGACAGGCTGAGGAAGCTGCGTGACGGCTTCAAGAACACCAAGCTGCAGATGCTGTTCCGCGGACAGAATATCCTGGGCTATCGTCCCTACGCGGATGATGTGGTAGACGCTTTCGTGCAGAAATCCATCGCCAACGGCATCGACATCATCCGTATCTTCGACTGCCTGAACGACCTGCGCAACCTGCAGGAGGCCGTGAACGCCACCAACCGCATGAAGCAGCAGGAGGGCAGGGGACATGCGCAGATAGCCCTGTCCTACACCCTGGGCGACGCCTATACCCTGGAGTACTGGGCGAGCACCGCGAAGAAGATTGAGGAGATGGGCGCGGATTCCATCTGCATCAAGGATATGGCAGGCCTCTTAGTGCCTTACAAGGCTTCCGAGCTGATCAAGGCCATGAAGGAGAACACCAAGCTGCCCATCCAGCTGCACACCCACTATACCTCCGGCGTGGCCAGCATGACTTACCTGAAGGCGGTAGAGGCCGGCGTGGATGTCATCGACACCGCCATGAGCCCCTTCGCTCTGGGAACCTCCCAGCCCGCTACCGAGGTCATGGTAGAGACCTTCCGCGGCACGCCGTATGACACAGGCTTCGACCAGAACCTCCTGGCGGAGATCGCGGATTACTTCCGTCCTTACCGTGACGAGTGCTTAAAGAGCGGCCTGCTGAATCCCAAGGTCATGGGCGTGGACATCAAGACCTTGCTGTACCAGGTGCCCGGCGGCATGCTCTCCAACATGGTGAGCCAGCTGAAGGAGCAGAACGCGGAAGACAGATACTATGACGTGCTCAGGGAGATCCCCGAGGTCCGCAAAGACCTTGGCGAGCCGCCCCTGGTCACCCCTTCCTCCCAGATCGTGGGCACCCAGGCCGTGTTCAACGTCCTCATGGGCGAGCGCTACAAGATGGCCACCAAGGAGACCAAGGCAGTGCTGCGCGGCGAGTATGGCCAGACCATCAAGCCCATGAACCAGGAGGTCATCGACAAGGTCATCCCCGGCGAGGAGCGCATCACCTGCCGCTATGCGGATATGATCGAGAACGAGATGGATAAGCTGGAGGCCGAGATGAGCGAGTGGAAGCAGCAGGACGAGGACGTGCTCTCCTATGCGCTGTTCCCTCAGGTGGCTACGGACTTCTTCAAGTACCGGCAGGCCCAGCAGGACAAGGTGGAGGATGGGAGGAAACTAGATGTACAAAAAGCGTCTAAGACAAAAGGCG
>CAMTBF010000266.1 GCA_947068385.1 uncultured Lachnospiraceae bacterium | reverse complement strand
TAAACTGGGCGGAAGACAATAAATTTTCCTGCCGCCAGCAAAAGCAAAAGGAGGATAGCCTATGAAATATATTTATACAGCAACATTTGTACCGAATGAAGACGGAAGCAAATACTATTGCAGAGTGCCTGACCTCCCCGGATGCATCACCACCGGGGACAGCATTGATAAGGCAATCGAAATGATTACTGACGCTGCCAGCGGATGGCTCGTAGTTGCAGAAGATGAAGGGAATGAAATTCCGACTGCTACACCGCAACATGAACTGGATATTCCGGAAAGCGCAATCTGCTCTATTCTCTGTATCGATACTTTTGCATATCGGGCTGCAACCGATACCCGAGCGGTTCGAAAAAACGTTTCCCTTCCCGCCTGGATGGCTGCGCTGGCAGAGAAACGAGGGGTGAACTGTTCCCAGGTTCTCCAGGACGGAATCATGAAACTGCTCAATATCAACCCAGCAAGATAAAGGCAGGTCGTTTGCTGTTTTGCTGGCTTTCCTGCTGAAGATCAATGTCCCCGTGTCGGAGGCGGAGAGCGGCAAAACTATTGAAATACTGGGCGTGACCCGGGAGGCATCGGCCCTCCGCCTCTTGCAATTGAGCCGCGGATGGTATATGATTGTAAAAATACAAGAATGCCAGACACGGCAGAAAAGAGGAGCCTATGGACAGACAGAATCTCACCCTGATGACAGACCTGTACGAGCTCACCATGATGCAGGGGTATTTCAGGCACAAGGATCAGAACGAGACCGTGATCTTCGACGCCTTCTACCGCAAGAACCCCTGCGACGGCGGCTACGCAATCTCAGCGGGCTTAGAGCAGGTCATCCAGTACATCAAGGAGCTGCATTTCGACCAGGAGGACATCGACTATCTGGCCTCCCTGGGCATCTTCCAGGCGGACTTCCTGGACTACTTAAAGACCTTCCGCTTCTCCGGGGACATCTACGCCATCCCCGAGGGCACGGTCATGTTCCCCAGGGAGCCGGTGATCAAGGTCATCGCCCCCATCATGGAGGCCCAGCTGGTGGAGACCGCCATCCTGAACATCATCAACCACCAGAGCCTGATCGCCACCAAGGCCGCCAGGGTCTGCTATGCCGCCAGGGGGGACGGCATCATGGAGTTCGGCCTGCGCAGGGCCCAGGGGCCGGACGCGGGCACCTACGGGGCCAGGGCGGCGGTCATCGGCGGCTGCACCGGCACCAGCAACGTGCTCTGCGGCCAGCTCTTCGGCGTGCCGGTGAAGGGCACCCATGCCCACAGCTGGATCATGAGCTTCTCCGATGAGTACACGGCCTTCAAGACCTATGCCGAGATGTACCCCACCGCCTGCATCCTGCTGGTGGACACCTATGATACCCTGAAATCCGGCGTGCCCAATGCCATCCGGGTCTTCACGGAAATGCGGGAAGCGGGCATCCCCCTGACCTTCTATGGCATCCGCTTGGACAGCGGCGACCTGGCCTATCTCTCCAAGCAGGCCAGGAAGATGCTGGACGCCGCGGGATTCCCGGACGCCGTGATCTCCGCCTCCAACGACCTGGACGAATATCTGATCGACAGCCTGAAGGTACAGGGGGCCGCCATCACCTCCTGGGGCGTGGGCACCAACCTGATCACCTCCAAGGACAATCCCTCCTTCGGCGGCGTGTACAAGCTGGCGGCGATCCGTGACGCGGAGGGGCATTTCGTCCCGAAGATCAAGCTCTCCGAGAACAGCGAGAAGGTCACCAATCCCGGGAACAAGAAGATCTATCGGATCTACGAGAAGGAGAACGGCAAGATAAAGGCCGACCTGATCTGCCTGGCGGAGGAGGAATACCGGGAGGAGGACGACCTGGTGCTCTTCGACTCCCTGGAGCCCTGGAAGAAGACCAGGCTGAAAGCCGGCACATACTCCCTGCGCCCGCTGATGGAGCAGGTATTCCGGAATGGGGAATGCTGCTATGCCTCCCCCAGCGTCATGGACATCAGGGCCTATTGCCAGCGGGAGCTGGACACCCTCTGGGAGGAGACGAAGCGCCTGGTGAACCCCCACGAGGTGTACGTAGACCTGTCCCAGAAGCTGTATGACACGAAGATACGGCTGCTGGAGGAGATGAGCGCGGACTGAGCGGAACACATTTTAAACCTTAACGGAAAGGGAAAGTGGCGCACCTATGAGTTCATGGAATGCATGGAATGAGAAGAAAAAGAGCAGGCTCCTGCAGGATGCCGTCTTTTACCTGCTGGTCTTCGCGGCGACCGCCTGTTTTGCCATGGTGCAGTCCTACGGCGACCCGCCGGATGAAGTCAACCGCTTCAAGGTGGTGAGCTTCATCTGCAGGCATGGCCGCCTTCCCCATGGGGCGGATCCCGAAGTATTGCTGGACGGCTTCGGGGCCTCCTATGCTTTCCAGCCCATGCTGACCTATATCATACAGGGCTTCGTGCTGCGGTTCCTGATGCTGTTCACGGCGGACAGCTCTGTGCTGCTGGTGGCAG
The DNA here is from genome assembly GCA_947068385.1 of uncultured Lachnospiraceae bacterium. Classification (GTDB taxonomy): domain Bacteria; phylum Bacillota; class Clostridia; order Lachnospirales; family Lachnospiraceae; genus Acetatifactor. The sequence goes on along the minus strand of CAMTBF010000266.1, from coordinate 3,010 downwards.
CAAGGATGGTGAACGTGGCCTTCGGCGTGCTGATGGCCTATTTCGTGCGGCAGTCTGCCAGGCTCCTGTGGAAGAGCCCTTACCTGCAGTGGACCTTCACCATCATGACCGTGTTCCTGCCCCAGAATATCTTCATCCATTCCTATATCAACACGGACTCCATGGCCATGCTGGCCGTGTCCGTCATCTGTTACTCCCTGCTGCGCGCCCAGCGGACGGATTACGACAGGAAGGACTGCATCCTGCTGGCCCTGGGCATCATCCTGTGCGCCATGTCCTATTACAACGCCTACGGCATCATCCTGGCGGCTATGGTCGTCTTCGCCCTGCGCTATGTGCACATCGGGAGGGGGACAGGCGCGGCCGCTGCGGGGAGCGTTGCGCCATCCGCAGAAATGGCAGCGGCCAGGAAAGGAGGATCCACCGTTTCGGAGGGCGGAAAGGCAGCCGACAGAAGGAAAGGCCTGTGGGTGGAATGGAGCCCCCTGCTGCGCAAAGGAATCTTCATCTCCGTCATCGTGCTCCTGGGCATCGGCTGGTGGTTCCTCCGCAATGCCCTGCTATATGACGGCGACATCATCGCCATGGAAGCAAGGCGGGAATGCGCCATCCGGACGGCTACGGAGGAGTTCAATCCCCTGACCCGGTTCACTTATCAGGCCTCCGGCGCTTCCCTGGCGGACATGCTGCTGGAGACGAAATATGTCATCCTGGTGCTGAACAGCTTCATCGCCATGTTCGGCGCCATGGATCTGCCCACCCACGGGCTGGTCTATCTGGGCTATCGGTATTTCTGGCTGGCGGCGTTGGCAGCGGCCCTGCTGGTGCCCAGGCGCCTGTGGAACCGGACGGGGGACAGCTCCTGGGGCCACCCCGAAGGCAGCCTGCCGGAAAGCGGCAGGAAAAAGAGGCTCGTATTTTACGGCAGCATGATACTGTTCTGCCTGATCACCGTGGCATTGAGCCTCTTCTATTCCTATACCTGGGATTTCCAGCCCCAGGGAAGATATATCCTGCCCGTGCTGATACCGTTCATGTATGCGGTGGCCCTGGGCGTGCAGAAGCTGTGCGGGCTGCTGGAGTCCCTGGCGCTTTGGCTGGGGGCAGGGCTCGCCGGGGGGAAGACCGCCTCGTCCCTGCAAAAGGCCGGTGCGGTCTGCGGAAAGCTGTTGTGCATCGGCATCATGGCCTATGTTCTGTCAGCCTTCGCCTACAGCCTGTTCGGCTATGTCCTGCCCCATTACGGCCAGAGCGAGGGCCTCTTCACTTTATATGAGCTGAATCTGTGAGGGATTCCCTGTCTTCCCCTGCCTGGCCCTGACGGTCTCGTACCGGAATCTCGTCTACAGGAAATCGCCAAGGCGCTGGGCCAGTTTCTCCACCGCCTCCAGGTTCACCTCCACCTGGGCGTCATGATAATGGGCCACTTCCGTGTAGAGCTCATAGAAGCGCCTCTTTGCCTCAAAGTCTTCGCTCAGTGGCATCTTCTGCGCATATCGTTCCAGCAGGCCGTAGCCTTTGCCGTTGGCATTGTCCAGCTGGTACAGGTCGAACTCGCTGTCCGCCCAGCAGCAGTGGAACGGGTCGATCACGGCCACCGCCCGGCTCCTGTCCCTGTCCAGCATCACGTTCCATGTATTATAGTCCCCGTGTATCAGCCGGGCCTGCGTGACGGGCTGGCGGAAAATATGGCCGAACCGCTCCATGGACCGGCGGAACACCGAAAGCACCCTGTCCGATAGCTGGCCCTTCTCCCGAAGACGCCCTGCCTTCTCCACGATGCCCCGGGCAATCGGCTGGTAGTACTCCTGCCAGGTGGGGCAGTACGTCCCGGAGGACAGGATGCCGAATCCTTCGGGGTTCACGACCTTATGATATCCGATCAGATTGTCCACGATGCTCTCGCAGATGGAATCCCTGGCCTCCGCGGGCAGCTCCATCGGGTCGAAATTCCCGGCGTTGACGCCCTCTATGTATTCCATGAAAAGCGCGTCCATGGGCAGGCCCGTCTGCTCCTTCTCCAGCACCCTGTAGATGCGCGGCATCCTTAACAGGGCATGCTCCGCCAGCAGCCTGGTCTGCCGGGCCTCCCTGACGGCCAGCCCGGGGAAAAGGTACAGCTTCAGAACCACGGTGTGCGGCTCCGCCTCCATCGAAACCTGAAAGACCCTCCCGTAGAATCCGCCGCCCAGTCCCCGGATGTCCCTGGGGGGAACCCCATAGCACTGCAGCACTGCTTCCCGAATCGTATCTTGCATACCTGTCCCTCCATTCCTCTTTTTGGAACCTGTCGTCCCTGCTACATTATATCCTATCTCCCGGGAGACGGCAATAGGCTTCGCCGGGCGGCTTTTCATCATTTTGGACTATCCGTCCAATTGCGGGAAAGGATATAGTATGGTACAATTCATATAAGCTTAACCGGTACAGGAGGACACATATGCCAAAAACCATCGCGATCGGCCATCAGGATTTCAGCCAGGTAATCGAAAACAATTACTTCTATATCGACAAGACGGATTTCATCAGGGAATGGTGGGAGAACGGGGATGCCGTGACCCTGATCACCCGCCCCCGGCGCTTCGGCAAGACGCTGAACATGAGCATGCTGGAACAGTTCTTCAGCGTGGATTACGCGGGCCGGGGAGACCTGTTCCAGGGGCTTTCCATCTGGCAGGCCGAAGCTCCTGACGGGGATGGATACCGGCAGCTCCAGGGAACCTTTCCCGTCATCAGCCTGTCCTTTGCCAAAGTGAAGCAGAGCAGCTTCGCCGGTACAAAAAAACAAATCTGTCAGATCATTACGGAGGCCTATAACAAGTACGATTTTCTGCTTGAGAGCGGTCTTTTGAATCAAAGCGAAAAAGATTCGTTCCTGAAAGTGTCCCCGGAGATGGAGGATTACCAGGCCGCCAATTCACTGAACGCCCTGTCGAATTTTCTGTACCGCTATTACGGGAAAAAAGTCATCATCCTGCTGGACAGCAAGGGCTATTGTACCAAGTATGCC
>CAMTBF010000265.1 GCA_947068385.1 uncultured Lachnospiraceae bacterium | reverse complement strand
TCCTCCGCCATGTCCTCCAGATACCCTCTGTCCCACAGCAGTATCTTCAGCTTCCCGGCGGCCTCCACCGCGGGCTGGGTGAAATACTGGTTGGTGAGCACCGCGCCTACCATCCTGTCGTAGTAGTCCCGCCCCGCGTAGGCCTCCTGGACAGCCTTCACCCCCACGGGAGCCGTGTAGCATTTGCACTGGATGGCGTAGGTGACGCCGTCCTTGCTGGCCAGGATGTCAACGCCGTAGTCTCCGCTGCCCTTCGTGACCTCCACCTCCTGGAAGCCGTTCTTCCGCAGGAGCTCCGCGCAGTAGTATTCAAAATCATGGCCCTCCATCAGGTCGAAGGCCTCCGGCCGGGCGCGCCTTGCCCTGTGGCGCAGGTAGAGGGCCGCGCTGCCCATCATGGCCGCCGCGCATGCTATCATGATGATGATTATCGTATTCGTGTCCATATTTTCTTATCTTACCGTTCCTTTTTGTCCCTTTTCGCTCCGGAGCCCATCCCCGCCGGGGGCTCGTCCCGCATCTGCGCCCCGGGGCCCATGCCGTCAATCCCTGGCACTGTAGTCTATTATACCGCCTGGGGCCGTTTTAGGCAATGATTTTGGCAAAAAGCGCGTCAGCTCCTGTCCGTGAAGTGCATGGCCGCAGAGCTCCTCCTGCGGGCGTTCCCCGCCTTGTCCAGGAAGGCCGCCCCCGCTATCTCCGGGGATTTCAGGATTCCGGCGGGCTTGAATCTGTATTCATAGCTCCACAGGTCCCCCGCGCTCCTCCAGGAATTGGGGCTCTGGTAGAAATAGACGCCCTGGGTATGGTGCAGCTGGGCGAAGCCGTTCTGGCGGGTGCCGTAGAGCCTCCACTCCAATCTATGCTCCCCCGGGGCGCAGCGCACCCGGAGGGTATAGGGCGAGAAGGCGATGTTCCCGCAGTCCCTGCCGTCCAGCAGTATCTTCACCAGCCCGCCCCGGTACTGGGGCACCCGGACGGTGAAGTCGCCCTGGGCGCGCACCCTTGTCCGGTAGGTCAGGTTGCCCGTGTAGAAGGGCAGGCCCTGGGAGGTGATGTCGCCCCAGCCTATTTTCCTGACCGGTTCGGTCAATGTCTTCACCGTGCCGCATATGCGGACACCGAAATCTCCCAAAAGGTAGAAGTTCTCCAGGTTCGTCCGGGGGCCGATTGGCACCGCGATTTCCAGCAGGTTCTCTCCCGCCGCAAACGCCGGAAGGGGAATGGTCTCGATGTCCCTGTCCACGTACCAGCCGTCGCTGTCGGTGGCTACAGGGGTGCCGTTTAGCTTTATCCCGGTGGATTCAGGGCATTCCAGGCCCAGCTTCAGTCCGGCTGCGGCAATTTCGCTGCGGATGCGGAAGCGCAGATGGAGCGTGTGCTCTGGCTCCCCGGCCTCCACCAGGTAGGGCTGCACCACCTCCTTGCGGCGCAGGGGGATGCCCAGCTCCCGGCGAGCGTGGTTGTCTATCCGCAGCAGCTCGTCCTCGGAGTAGTAGTCCCCATCGTCCAGGGCGTACTCCGCCATGTCCAGGAGCAGCATGTTGGGCTCCTGGAGGGTGACCTCTACCTCCCCGAGGAGGATGTCGGCTCCGGCGCTGTCCCAGATTGTGTCGGTCGCCACGCTATCACTGTCAGCCGTTACGTCCGGGCCGTCACTGCCATCACCCATTTCCGCTATATCATAGGCCACCGTCACATCTGCTCCGTCACAGGAGATGTCTCCGCCTGCTCCTTCCGCGTCCCTTTTCCCGCTACTCCGGGTGGCATCCCTTTCCGCGCCATCCGGCATCCCTGCCGCTCCTGTCCGGTTCCGAATCATATCCCCTTTCGCCTTGAGGCCCTCCGCCAGCCCTGTCCCTTCCGCATCCTCCAACAGCAGCAGCATGCTCTCATGGATGTACCAGGGCCGCTCCAGGATAGTCCTTCCCTTGTCATGGCGTACAGCCAAAGGCACGATGTTCCCCGTCAGGGTGTCATAGAGGGTCGCCCGAAAATTCCCCTTCAGCGTAAAGCGCAGGCAGTCCGCCGAATCCACGTCCGGGCTGACAGGGTTCCTGCCGTTGCAGACGAAGAGCCACATGTCCCCGCTCTCCTCCCGGCGCAGCTGGTACAGCAGCCCGTCCGCCCTGCGCCCATCGGCTTTCTGTATGTCCAGGAAGCGCTCCCTCTCCAGCAGGGACAGGATGGTCGAATCCAGGAGCCCGCAGCGGATTCCCTTCCCGTACAGCGCCTCCGCGGCACCGGAGGGCCTTGCGTCCACATAGTCCGGGCAATCCCCCAGGAAAATCAGCTTTCCGCCCTGTTCGACAAAATCCGTGAGGATTCTCAGTGTGGCAGAGCGTATCGTCCTAATCGGCGGAACGATAATCGCCTCGTAGGCCATCTCCCCCACCTGCAGAGGATAGCTGCCGCCCCCGCACTGCTGCGGCAGCCTGGCCTCGCACAGATAGTCGAAGTCAATGCCGCCGAACAGCAGCACCTCCGCCAGGTGGGCGAACTGGGCATCCATCTGCTCCCGCAGGGCCGCGGTCTGGTCGCCGGGGCCGAAATAGAGCCAGTAGGTCTCAATGGGGTGCAGCACGGCCACCTTTACCAGGGCCTTCCCTCTGGTCAGCGCCGTGTTCAGGCGGGCGAAGTGATCCTCCACCATGGAGAACTCCTCCCACCAGGGGGACTGGTAGCTGATGGAGGCCGGATAGTCCCGCTTGGCCTCTCCCTTCATGGTATACCAGGCCAGATGGGGCACCCGCACGGTGACCCCCAGCGCCGCCTGCCAGTCCCCCTGCAGCTTGTAGCCCCGAAAGTCATAGTCCCAGCCCGTGACCCCGTAGAGCTCGCTGAGCATGCCCTCCGCCCCGGTCTGGCGCACCATGGACTGGACCTGCTTGGCCGTGGTGTACTCGTGGAAATCGCAGAGCATGTCCATGCCCGGAAGGCCGAAGGAAGGGTAGCAGCGCATGGCATCCCCCACTGCCTGGGTCTGGTCATAGAGGGAGCCCTCCCCCATCACATGGCCGGTGAGGTAGAGCCCGTGCTCTCTGCACCAGTCCCCGATCTGCTCACAGTAGCTCTCCACGAAGAGATCCGTGACCAGGTTCTGGAACCGCCAGCGGACCGTGGAAAGCAGTCCGTCCCCCCGCTCCCAGAAAAGCTCCGGCAAGGCATCCAGCAGCTCCTCCCCGTAAGCCTGGCGGTAAGCTTCCGGAAGCCCGGTGGTCCAGGGCAGGAAGACGTCCTTGGCTTCTCCCGCGAAGTCCAGGCATCCCCTGGGGGTGAACTGGGGCTCGTCCGTAAAGATGGCGGGCGCAAGCTTCCCGAAATGCTCCCCCACATTCCGGGCATAGGCCTCATGGGTGATGCGGATGAATTCCGCGATGGCCTCCGGGTTCAGGGTGTCCACATAGGCCTGGTTGTTGAACCAGGGATCCGCGGAGGCGTATTCCATGTACGCGTACCAGCGCGCTGCGCCCTCCTCCACAGGCTCCTCCTTCTCCACCCGATATGCCCCTTCCAGCCTGCCGTCCTTGTCCAGCAGGATGTCGTAGACTGCCAGGAGCTTCCCGTTTTCCTGGCGGATGTTCTCCTGCCCTCTGCCGGGCTCGGGGGCCGCCGGGCTCGGGAAGGCGCATTCCTCGTAGGGCTTCGTGGTGAAGAGCAGGGATTTCCGGGCGTACTCGGGCCTGCTCGCGGTCACCCGCCCCCCTGCGGTGCCGGAGGGCCAGCGGTCCTCGTCGTAGAGCCAGGCCAGCATGCCCATCTCCCCGGCCTTTCCGACGCAGTGCCGGATGGCGTCCATGAACCCTTCCTCCAGGTAGGGGCTGTCCATCCCTGTGCGCACGTGCATGTGGAATCCGCCCAGGCCCATCTTTTTGAAGACCTGGATCTGTTCCGTGAGCCTATCCCTGTCCAGCCTGCCGTTCCAGGCCCAGAAGGGAGCCCCTCTGTACTCGCAGGACGGATTCCTGAACAGCTCTCCGGAAATGTGCTCTGTCTGGTTCTTTTCGTATAGCATGCGGTCTGTCTCCTTTGCTTTCACGTTTTTCTCCACTTCGTCATCTCTGTGGACAATCTATCTTTCCTCTAGTATGCCACTCCGTCCTCCATTCCGCAATGGCATTTTTCAAAATGGATGGAAAATGGAAAATACCCATTGAATTCAACGGATGAACACGCTATACTTACAATAGCTTCCAAGGCACGGATCCGAGGAGAGAGGGAGGGGGACAGACATGCAGGAAGAGCATCTGCTGGAAAAAATCATTGATATCGCAAAGGACTGCGGGGGCATCTTGCTAAGCGCTTCCGACATAGAGCGGAAGATCCATCAGAAAGCGGGCAGGGGGAATTTCGTGACGGATTATGATTCCAGGGTGCAGGCCATCCTGAAGTCCCGCCTGCTGGAGCTGGTTCCGGGAGCCGCCTTCCTGGGGGAGGAGGACCGGATGGACTGTACCGATATCTCCAAGGGCTATGCCTTCATCGTGGATCCTATCGACGGCACCGCCAATTTCACCAGGAACTATCACGCCAGCTGCATCAGCATAGCGCTGGCCCTGGACGGCTGTCCCATCCTGGGCGTGGTGCACAATCCCTATCTGGAGGAGACCTTCTACGCCCGGAAGGGGAAGGGGGCTTACCTGAACGGCGAGCAGATTCACGCCTCGGACAGGACGCTGGCGGAGGGATTGATTCTGTTCGGCACCGCTCCCTATGACGAGAAGCTGATCCGGAGATCCTTTGAGGTGGCCTACCGCTATGTGTCCCGGGCAGAGGACCTGCGCAGGAGCGGCTCCGCCGCCATCGACCTGTGCATGGTGGCCAGCGGCAGGGCGGAATTCTTCTTCGAGCTGGCGCTCTCTCCCTGGGACTATGCCGCGGGGGCGCTAATCGTGGAGGAGGCCGGGGGCTTCGTCAGCGACCTGCAGGGCAGGCCCCTCACCTATGACCACAGGCAGACCGTCACCGCCAGGGCGCCGGGGGTGGAGCTGTTGGATGTGTCGGATCTGCTGGAATCCAGTATGTCATGACGCGCGTAGAGAATACGTTTCCATTTTCATTTGGAATAAACAGCATCGGGGGGCTCCCATCATGAGAATTCGGCCATATATACCAGGCAGGGACTACAAATCTATATCGAAATGGATTACCGATGAGAGAGCCCACGCCTTTTGGTGCGCGAATCTTCTTCCATACCCTCTCACGCCGGAAGCCTTCCATGATTTTTTGAAGAAGGATTCCATAGACTGGACGGGCAGCGCTTATGTGGCAACCGAGGATGGCGGGTGCGTGATAGGGTTTTTCTGCTATTCCGTGAATACGGACGACAATATGGGATTCCTGAAATTCATCATGGTCGATAACGCCAAACGAGGCAAAGGATACGGAAAGGAAATGCTCCGGCTGGCGCTCCGATACGCTTTCCAGATAACCGGCGCAAGAGCCGTCCAGCTAAACGTCTTCCCTGAGAACATTTCAGCGAAACGGTGTTATGAAAAGGCGGTCATGGAAGAGAATGTGTTCGCAGGCAGCGCTATGAAAGATCGGAAGAGCGTCGTGTAGGGCA
>CAMTBF010000264.1 GCA_947068385.1 uncultured Lachnospiraceae bacterium | reverse complement strand
GACAGGATTTGGTTTGGGGTTTGGAAAATCAAGCCCACAAGAATAAAATAAGTAGAAATTTGCCCCCTCATCAATATGCCGCAGGATCTCCCTGTCCGTCATAGTCTGCCTCCCTTTCCTCTCTCCGGGCCGCGTTACTTGCGCATGTCTATTTATTTACGATTCCTGGCAGCCCGGGCAGAAATACACCGTGCCGCCCAGGTAGCTGGCCTTCTGGATCGTGGTTCCGCAGTAGGGACAGCCCTTGCCCAGGGTGTTCTTGCTGAGCATCACGGGATACCTGCCGGGCCTGCCGAACAGGTCCTTCTCCGTGCTGCGCCCGCCGGAGGCGGTCATTTTCTGCAGCGTGTCGGTCAGCGCCTCATAGACCTGTCTCCAGCGGCTCTCGGGGACGGTTCCCACCTTCTTTTTCGGATGGAGGCCGGCCCGCAGCAGGATGTCCTGGAGCACGCCGTTGCCCAGCCCGGGAATCCGCTGCTCCGTGGCCAGGAAAGCCTTCATGGACAGATTCCCCGAGGCCTGCTCCCTCAGCTCCCGGAAATAGGCGTAGTCGAACTCTTCGCTTCCGGGCATGGGTTTTTCCTTGGCCACATGGTAGTAGAAATTGTCGTACTCCTTAGGATCCACCAGGAACATGGAGCCGTACATCTGCACGGTGCACACCAGGTTGCTGCCGTCCTCCAGCTCGATTCTGGTCTGGTAGCGGGGCGGGAGCTTTTCGCCGGGGGCGTAGTATCTTAAATTCGTTCCGTCCCCTACGGCAAAGCGGTAGTCCCCCACCTCGATCTCCACATAGCTGCCCCAGCCCGTGGCCTCCCCCAGGCGCTTCCCCTCCATGGTCTCCGCGTAGAAGTCGGGCTCGCCTGTGTACCAGGCAAAGGAGTGCTTGGTGTGGGCCGCTTCCACCCTGCGGATCTCCAGCCCTTTCACGGTCTCGCCCAGCTGTGCGGCTATGGTAAGGCTCTCCGGTATTTCCAGCATAGGAACTCCTCCTTAAATATCATCACAATACGGAAATCCCATAGTCCAGGATGATGTTTCCCTCCCCGTCCGGCGTGGTGTACCTGGGGCAGTTGTATCTCTCGAAGCACCAGTCGTCCTCTTTCCTGGCAAACCCTGCTGCCCGCAGCGCCTCCAGGCACATGTCGTGGGTCTCCATGGTAAAGAAGTCCCTGCTGCCCTCCTTGTCGGACAGATAGCATACCGCATACTCCTGCGGCTCTATGTCAATGGACTCAAACCCCTCCGGAATCTCCGTGCCTGCCGGGAAGAACATGCCGATCCATCGCTCGGGCATCCCGTCCACGATGTGCACGGCGCCGATATAGGCATCCCCGTTGAGGGGAAGGCACTGGTTCTGCTCCAATACCGCGAACCAGTCCTTTTCCCACCACTCTCCCCAGTTGGGAGCGCCTGTATATCTTTTTCCGATCAGCCGCGTTGCCGGCCAGCTTTCTTTCTTGATCTCCAATACTTTCACTGCCATGGTCTGCCTCCTTGTCTTCTGCTGTTTCAATCCTGCATCATTGGATGGAAAGACAGCCGGAACAGAACGGAATGTCCGCTTCGGCTGCCCCTACTTTCGGAATTACACTTCCTTATGCCCTCCAGCGCTCCAGGGTGGGGAAGTATTCCCCCAGCATGGCCTTCGCCTCCTCCACCGTCTTGGCCCGGCCGCCCTCCACCTCGAAGGGTGCGCAGAAGTCTATCATCTCCTCCAGGCTGCAGTCCTGGGCAAAGGCCCCGTCTTTGTAGCAGTAGCAGCAATAGGTGTCGTTTTTGCTGCCGTCCTGGTTGGTTCCGTACTGCTCCTCCTGCATGGGCATGCCGCAGCTCTGGCAGATCTTCAGTTCCTGTTTCATTGTGTTTTCCATGGTGTCGCTCTCCTTTCGTTTTGCATGCTTTCCCTTATCGGGTCTGGCAGAGGTGCGTCCTCTGTCTTGCATTTCACTCTGGGAAGCGGCGCCTGCCTCCTTAAGTGTAAGTCCATCATACACTTCATAATATGACATCAGCGTGTCATATTTTAAAAATTTGTCTGCCTATCCGGCGCTACTGCCTAGCCCTCAGCAGCTCAAGCCCCTCTTTTCCGCAGATGTGCTCAACGGACATCTCCATCATGCACAAGGTCTCCCGGAACCTGTCGATTTCGCTCTGCCGCCCTGCGCCATCGCCGTCCGGATGGTATTTTATGGCCAGCGCCTCTATCGCCTCTTTGATTTCTGCCTCATCTTCCAGTATGCGGATCCTGCCAAAGACGATTACGCTCTCGTAGGCGGTCGTGTACTTCTCGGGAATGACCTCATCTTGGTCTACCACGCAGAAGGAGGCTTTCTCCTGCCTTTTGATCGCGTCTATCTTATGCCCGCTTTTCGCTCCATGGAAATATAGTTTGGAATCCTTGTACACGTAGCTGATCGGAACAGCGTAAGGATAGCCCTCATCGCCGGACAGGGCCAGGACCCCCGATGTCCCTTTCATCAGGATATCGATGCTTTCTTTGAGCGGCAGCTCCTGTCTTTTTCTGCGAAGTTCTCTGAACATGCTTTTCCCTCCGTGCTTTCTGGTTTTCACCTTCCTTTGCATTACTCTCGGCTTCTTATCTGCCACGCCCGCTCTGCCTGCTTTATGCCTGCGCGCGGAAAGCTTCATAGATACAGTCCAGCAATATGCCGTCAGGGTCGCTGCCGTATTCCCAGAACATGATTCCGCCCAGCCCTTTTTCCCTGACATAGTCCGCTTTGGCCCGGAGGCTCTCTCCATCGTCATAGCTGATGAAGCAGTCTCCGTTGAACAGATAGGGGGCTTTGCCGGCATCGTCCCAGTAGCGCCTGTACCCGTTCTTGTCTATATAGCTCTGGGCAAGCTCCCCGTATCCCGGGCCTCCCATTCCCACCGTTCCGGCTTCCCGGCCCAGGCCGTCGCCGCCTCCCTTCACTCCTTTCCAGTGCCTTGCATAGAAAGGTACGCCCACGATCAGCTTCTCCGCCGGCACGCCCGCCGCCATAAATGTTTTCACCGCCTTGTCCACGCATACATCGAAGAGGTTGGTGGTCCCGGGATACAGGGAAGCATGATGCCCAGTCACTTTGACGAAGCCTCCCTGGAGGTCATAGGTCATCAGCTGCACATAGTCCAGATACCGCTGGGCCTGTGCCATGTCCGTATGCAGGGTGAAATAGGTGTCTCCCCCGGCCGCGATGGTGAGCATCTTGCCCTCTCCCAGGGCATCCAGCTCCTGGCGCAGCTTCGCCAGGAACAGGGTAAAGTTCTCCTTGTCCCGCATATCGGCCGCGATTCCCGCAAGGGCGAAGCAGGGATACTCCCAGTCGATGTCTATGCCGTCCAGCTTATGTGCCGCCACCAGCTCTGCCGCGCTCTTTGCAGCCTTTTCCCTGGTGTCCTCCGTCATGGCCGCCTGGGAGAAGCCGTCCGCGCTCCAGCCGCCGATGGAAAGAATGATCCTGATCTCCGGATGGATTCTGCGGATGCGCTCCAGGTTCTCCTCTGTGCCCGCGCCATCCTCCCATACCGTTTCGTTCTCCCGGATGTGCCCGAAGGCAATGTTGATCACATCCAGCTTTCTGATGTCCTCCTCCCGCATTCTGCCCAAGTCCCTGGTTCCTACATAGCCGATCACTTTCTTCTCATTCATGACTTCCAGTCTCCTTTCCTTGTTCCAGGCATTTTGCAACAACTCTTTATAATATGATTAACACTAATGGCACCATATGTCAAGCATGATGCCCCCGCGCCCAGCCCTGACGGCAAATAAGCCTGTCCTTTTACCAATGATTCCCCATAAATCTTCTACTTACATCCCCTCGTCCGCATCGCGGAGCAGGGCCATGCCGTAACTCTCCCCCATCCGCCGGATTCTGGCCGCCAGCTCCTCCCGCACCCAGTCCGGCCCCAGCACTCTGGCGGATGGCCCGAAGGACAGGATCAGCCCGTAGACCCAGTCGTCCACCGAGCAGCGCATCCGTATCTCGAAATCCCCCTGGGGCAGCACCGTGATCTCATCCTCCTCGAATCTGTCGTAGACCCGGTAGGCCTCTTTTCCGTCTATGCGGAGGATGATTTCTCCCGGTTCCCCTTCTTTCCCAGATGCCGGATTCTCCGGGGCTTTCTCCTCGGAATGCTCTTCTTCCATGGAATGCTCCTCTTCCATGGAATGCTCTCCTTCCATGGAATGCTCCCCTTCCATGGGTTGCTCCTCTTCCACACGGTGCCGCTGCCCCAGTTCGAAGCTCTCCTCCAGCACCTCCACCCGCTTCATCCGCAGCACCTTAAAGAGCCGCATGGCCCCCCGGATCCGGCAGTAGGCCCTCACATACCAGGTGTATTCCTTGAAAAGCAGCTGGATCGGCTCCACCTCCCGGCGCATCATGTCCCCGTGCTGTCCATAATAATCAAAGGCCATCACATGCCGCCCCAGGATGGCTTCCTTGATCTGCCCGTACAGCTCCCCCCGCCTGCCGCTCCAGTCGGAGAAGTCGATGGCCACCCAGTCCAGAGGCTCTGCCTTGAAGAAAGTCTCCAGCTTCTCCAGAATCCTTATGTCCTGAGAAGCCCCCGTCTCCCGCAGGCTGGCCAGGGCGGCCAGGATCCTGCCCTGCTCCTCTTTGGACAGCAATCGCCTGTCCAGGACGAAATGCTCCATCAGGCGGATGCCGCCGCCCTTGCCCCGGTTGGCATAGACCGGGATTCCGGCCATGGACAGGCTGTCGATGTCCCGGTAGACGGTGCGCGTGGACACCTCGAAGCGCTCCGCCAGCTCCTCCGCCGTCACAGAGCCTCTGTTCATCAAGATATAGACCATTTCCAGCTGTCTGTTCACCATAGATATCCTTCGCTCCTACGTTTGTCCTGTGATACACTCCCGGAATCTCCAAACCGCTCATCATGCGGCTTTCCAGGATTCTGGGGCAGCAGCCAGATGCCCTTGTCCTTATCTACCAATGTGGTCAGCTCCTCGCGGGTCAGCGGGTGGACCATTTGGCGTGGCGTTATTCTCCCTCCATCTTGCTCAAGCACTCTTTCAGAGGGGCCAAATTGGGATGGAACCAATTGAAAGCGCCTGCGTCAGCGGCTTCTCCGACCTTCATAGAAACAAATTTGTCATTTACAGAAAAATAGGTATGTAACCTGGTTTTATGGAGATGACTGAAAGGTTTCTCTCGATTTTGTTCCAAGTGTTCGACGAAAGTGTTGACTTCTTCCAGTGGAGTTTCTGTTGCTGTATCGTCCAAAATGGTTAAGCACAAATCTTCCAGCGTTCCAGGGCATTCTTTTATGCCAAGAGCAGGGAACAGCAGAAAGCAGGTTTTAGGTATCCCTTTTGTCCACTGTCCCTGCCCAGCGGGAACCTCCAGGCCATTTGCCTGTAGGGCGCTTTGCACCTGACGCGCTGCCTTTTGTGCATCCAGTTCCGCATCACGGATTACAAGAAGCGAAGCAACATCGGAAAATCCATCAATCAGTCTAAGTGCAGCTAAATATGCGCTTAAATCCTCATTCCCCATTTCCTTGCCAGCTCTATTGCCTCTATAATCTGCAGAACATAAT